>CAZILR010000978.1:0-1276 GCA_964539995.1 uncultured Planctomyces sp. | reverse complement strand
TGGCGGTGGCCGCCGGCAAGGAAATGAAGACCGCCGACGAGCACGGCTTGGGCGGCCAATCGGCTCGGCTTTACACGCTGATCTGGATGCGAACGATGGCTACACAGATGGCCGATGCGCGGCTGACGTTCATCACCGCGACGATCACCGCCGCTGATGCCGAGTTCCGCGCGACCGGTCGCCACGTCGATTTCCCCGGCTTCTTCCGAGCCTACGTCGAAGGAGTCGATGACCCGGAAGCCGCGCTCGACGATCAGGAAGCCGCGCTGCCGCCGCTGCGCGAATCACAGCCGCTGTCGCTGGGACAGCTCGATTCGCTCAAGCACGAAACGAAACCCCCCGCACGATTCACGGAAGCGACACTCGTGCGCGAACTCGAATCGGACGGCATCGGCCGGCCTTCGACCTACGCCAGCATCATCAGCACGATTCAGGATCGCGGCTACGTCCGCAAAGTCAGCAACCAACTGATCCCGACCTTCACGGCGATCGCGGTCACGCGGTTGCTCGAACAGAACTTCCCGAACCTCGTCGACGTGAAGTTCACGGCTCAGATGGAGGAGCAGCTCGACGAAGTCGCGACCGGCCAGGCCGAGCGGCTGCCATACCTGCAAAAGTTTTACTCCGGCAATGAGGGACTCGACGAACAGGTGAAGTCGAACGAAGAGCAGATCGATCCGCGCATCGCCTGCACGATCGACTTGCCCGGAGTCGAATCGAAGGTGCGAGTCGGTCGCTACGGCCCGTTCCTGCAAAAGACGGGCACTGGTCCCGAACCGGAAACCGCGTCGATTCCCGATGACATCGCTCCGGCCGACATCACGAATGAGCTCGCCGAGAAATGGCTGGAACTCAAGCGACAAGGCCCGCAGTCGATTGGCAGTCATCCCGAACATGGGCTGCCGGTTTTCTTGTTGAGCGGTCGCTTCGGACCGTATCTGCAAGTCGGCGAGATGTCTCAAGACCCGGAAGCTCCGAAGCCAAAGCGGCAGAGCGTCCCGAAGAACATCGACCCCACGACAATGTCGTTCGACACAGCGCTCAAGCTGCTGTCTTTGCCGCGCGAACTCGGCACGCACCCGGACGACGGCAAGCCGGTCCTCGCCAGCATCGGCCCGTATGGCCCGTATGTGAAACACGACAAATCGTTCCGCTCGATTCCGAAGACCGGCGATGTGCTGACGATCGACCTCGCCGCCGCCGTCGAACTCATCAAGCAACCGAAGGGCAAGCGAGCCGCTCCGACGGCACTGCGCGATCTCGGCAAGCATCCCGA
>CAZILR010000977.1:0-2349 GCA_964539995.1 uncultured Planctomyces sp. | reverse complement strand
GGATTCGCTGCGTCGTATTACTCAAGAGCAGTTCGACATGATCGGCCTAGAGGCGGTCGATGAAGCGAACGGAGCAATTTACTACGCCGCTTCGCCGGACAACGCGACGCAACGCTACCTCTACCGTGCGACTCTCGATGGTGAAAAAGGGGAGCGGCTGACGCCGGCCAATCTGCCCGGTTGGAACACTTACAACATTTCGCCGGATGGCAAATTCGCGGTCCATACTTATTCGGCATTCTCGCGTCGACCGACCGTGCAGCTCATCACGCTGCCGGAGCACAAACATGTGCGACTGCTGGTCAGCAATCCCAAGCTGTGTGTGGCGCTCGCCGCTCTCAAGCGGCCGACGGCGGAGTTCTTGCGGCTCGACATCGGCAACGACGTGCAGCTTGATGCGTGGTGTCTGAAGCCGCTCGGCTTTGATGCGGCCGCGATCAAAAAGTATCCACTGCTGATCCATGTCTACGGCGAGCCACACGGACAGACGGTGCGCGATGCCTGGAACAGCAAGTACGGGTTGTGGCATTGGATGTTGGCTCAGCAAGGCTACATCGTGGCGAGCGTCGATAATCGTGGCACGATGTCTCCTCGCGGCCGTGAGTTTCGCAAAGTCGTCTATCGTCAAGTCGGCATCCTGCATCCGACGGAGCAAGCTGCCGCTGCGCGCGAGATGCTCAAACGCTGGCCACAGGCCGACCCGGATCGTGTTGGCATCTGGGGCTGGAGCGGCGGCGGCTCATCGAGCCTGCACGCGATCTTTCAGTTCCCCGACCTCTATCGCACGGCGATCGCGATCGCGCCGGTTCCGAATCAAAAGCTGTACGACACGATCTACCAAGAGCGTTACATGGGCCTGCCATCCGACAACGCCGAGGGCTTCACACGCGGCTCGCCGATCACGCACGCCAAGAATTTGAAAGGCAACCTGCTGATCGTCCACGGCACCGGCGACGACAACTGCCACTATCAAGGCGTCGAGCTGTTGATGAACGAGTTGATCGCACACAACAAGAAATTCTCGATGATGGCCTACCCAAATCGCAGCCACGCGATCTCGGAAGGACAGAATACGACGCGGCATCTCTTCAACCTGATGACCGAATACCTGCACCAGCATCTGCCAGTCGATCCCGCACGAGAAGCGGTTTCAAAACCGTAGCCACGTTCGCCAGAACGTGGGAATCCCCGCGAAAATCCCACGTTCTGGCGAACGTGGCTACGACAGGAGTGCCACTGTGAGCAGCCCGCGATTGTTCCAACATCTGTGGATGGCCGCGTTCTCTCTGTTCGGTGTCGGTGTGATGGCGGCCGACGACATTCGCGAGTTGAAGCTGCGCGACTGGGAGCCGAAGTCGATGCTCGTGACGAAGACCACCATCCTTGAGAAGCCGCGGTTTCCAGTGATCGATATCCACAACCACCTGGGCGGAGGCCGGCAGTTTCTCACGCCGGAGCGAGTGCAGCGGTATCTGACGGAAATGGATGAGGCCGGAGTGCGCACGGTCGTGAATCTTGACGGCGGTTGGGGCGACCGATTGCAGGAAACGATCGAGGCACTCGATAAGGCGCATCCCAATCGGTTCGCGACGTTCGCACTCGTCAACTTCGACGGCATCGACGACGACGATTGGTCGGAACGGGAAGCCTCGCGGCTCGCCGAAGGATTTCGGCAAGGGGCCAAAGGGCTGAAGATCGACAAGCGGTTGGGGCTGCGCTACCGGTACAAAGGCGGCAAGCTGATGCCGGTGGACGATCCGAAGCTCGACGCAATTTGGGAGACGTGCGGCAAGCATCAGAAGCCGGTCGTGATTCACGTCTCGGACCCAGCCGCGTTCTTCACGCCGCTGGATCGGTTCAACGAACGCTGGCATGAGCTCAACGCGAATCCCAACTGGCTTTTCTTTGGCGACCAGTTTCCGAAGCGGGAGGACATCCTCGACCAACTGCATCGCGTGATCGAACGGCATCCGAAAACGACGTTCGTCAACACGCACTTCGGCAACAACGCCGAAGACTTGGCGGCCGTCGCCGAGAAGCTCGACAAGTATCCGAACATGCTGGTCGATTTCGATGCCCGCATCTCGGAACTCGGCCGAGCACCGTATTCGGCTCGCCGGTTCTTCGTGAAGTATCAGGATCGCATTTTGTTCGGCACCGACACGACTCCGCGACGCGATGCGTTCCGCATTTACTACCGCTTCTTGGAAACCGACGACGAATACTTCAACTGCGCGGCCAGTCATCATCTGCAGGGCTTCTGGATGATCTACGGCCTGTACTTGCCGGACGAGGTGCTCGAAAAGATTTACCACAAGAATGCCGAACGAGTGCTGGGACTGACGCCGC
>CAZILR010000976.1:0-2351 GCA_964539995.1 uncultured Planctomyces sp. | reverse complement strand
GAGCATCTGCTGCGCGAGTCCGAACACCTTTTCGTCGTACTCGACCGTCACGACGTCAGCGGCTTCGCGAGCCAAAAAGGTCGTCAGCCCGCCGGTCCCCGTGCCGACTTCGAGCACGACGTCGTCGGGACCGATGAAAGCTTGGTCCGCGACATACTGCACGATGTTGAGGTCGATCAGAAAGTTTTGACCGAGATCACCGCGCGGAAAGAATCCGTGCTGAGCGAACAGCTTCGTCAAATGCGTGCGTGTCTGCCGTTCGGCTGAGTTCATTGCGACTCCCGGCAGTAAAAGCTCGAAAGAAACGTCATTCGTCAATCCTTCGGGTTTCGAGCTTCGGACTTCGAGCTTCCAAAAGCGACCAGCTTTTGGACGTACTTTGCCAGCACGTCGGTTTCGATGTTGACCTCGTCGCCGATTTTTCGACGACCGAGCGTCGTCACCGCCAGCGTGTGCGGGATCAGCATGATTTGGAAGCTCGTGGCCGTGACGCGAACCAGCGTCAGGCTGACGCCATCGACGGCCACCGAACCCTTCTCGACCATTTGGGCCGCAAGCGACGCCGGCACCTCGAACGTGTAGTCGGCGAATTCTGTTCGCGAGTCGATCGCGGCGACTCGGCCGACGCCATCGACGTGGCCTTGCACGATGTGTCCGCCGAAGCGACCGTCGGCCGGCATCGCTCGTTCGAGGTTCACGGCGTCACCGACTCGCAGTCGGCCGAGGTTTGTCTTCGCGAGCGTTTCGTGTCCGGCTTGAAAGCTCCACAAGACGCCGTCGGCCGCGACGACCGTCAGGCAACAGCCGTTGATCGCCACGCTGTCACCAAGCCGTTTGCTTGGCGGCGCGTTTTCGAGAAAGCTCGACGGCACTTCGACGACGACTCGCTTCGCATCCCCTTCATCGGCGAGCGATCGCACCGTCCCCAAGCTTTCGACCAATCCAGTGAACATCAGGCATCATCCATGTCGTCATGATCGACGTTCGCGGTCGGAGCCTCTGGCTTCCAGGCGATTCCCGTCGCGGGGCTGGCGGTAGCCGTGATTGGCTGCGAGTGACCTCGGTGCCACCAGCGCGTGATCGCTTCATTCCACAACGCCTTCAGCGGCGCGCCAAACGCAAACCAGCAGCAGAAGAGCGGCACCGACACCTGCGGCATCACGAACATCACGGCCATCGCGAAGACGATCTGAATCAGGTGCTGCCGAGGACGCCGGCCGCGGATCAGTTGATTGACGAGATGAGCGTAACGAATCCGCGAGACCATCAGACACGCGACCGCCAGCGTGATGAACGGCAGCACGTTGGCCGTCCAGGTGTCGAGCCACGTCGCGACTTTTTCCCACAGCTTGTCATTAGCCGCGTCTTCCAGGTGGCGGAATCCAAAGGCCATGATCGGAAAACTCGCCACCGTTCCGGCCGCTGCCGGAGATGGCAAGCCGCTGAAAGAATCGTGCGCATCATCTTCGTCGGTCTCGACGTTGAATCGTGCCAGTCGCAAGACCGTGCAGGCAACGTACAACGCCGCGATCCACCACAAAAAACGCAAATGCAGCAGATCCCGCGACTGAGAGAATTGCAGCATCAAAAAAGCCGGAGCCGCTCCGAAACTGATCGCATCGCACAGCGAATCGAGCTGCGCCCCGAACTCGCTGGTCTGCTTCGTCAGCCGCGCCGCACTGCCATCGAGCGCATCGAAGGCCATCGCCAAAAAAATCAGGCAAGCGGCAATGAACAGCGACAGCGTTGGATCACCGCCCGACCACTTGGCCGCGAACGTGATCGCTCCGAACCCGCACACCGCGTTGCCCAGCGTCAGCATGGTCGGCAGCACGGCGAACACTTTTTCGCGACGGCTCATGTTTCAAACTCCGCCAGGATCGAAGTGCCGGCTTTCACTTTGTCTCCGAGTTGCACTCGCAACTTCAACGCGGTCTCGCGCGGCAGGACCAGTTCGGTTCGCGACCCCAATTTGATCATGCCGAATTGCTCGCCACGAGCGAGCGTGTCCCCCGGCTTCAGCCAGCAGACGATTCGCCGAGCGATCGCGCCGGTGATCTGCCGGACGACGTACCGTCGGAACGGAGCCTCCGTTTCCTGCATTCGTACCGCAAGCTGTTCGTTCTCACGAGCCGATTCTGGCCGTAGAGCATTCAAATACTTGCCAGGCCGGTATCGCAAGCCGATGACTCGTCCAGCCACCGGTGCTCGATTGAAAAGCGGATGATGCGTTCAAACATGATCGTCCCCTTCCCTCAGTGCGCATGCTCAGCGGAGCCCTTGCCCAGCTCCGCCTTCAGCACGAAGCTGCCGGCTGCGGCGTAGGGCGTGCCGGCCTTGAGGCCAGACAG
>CAZILR010000975.1:0-2352 GCA_964539995.1 uncultured Planctomyces sp. | reverse complement strand
GCACAGGCCCAGCAGAATCTTCAGCGAAGTCGTTTTGCCCGCCCCGTTCTCGCCGAGCAGCGCGACAACGGTGCCCGGCGGAGCTTCGAGCGACACGTCGTCCAGTGCGAGCGTTCGCCCGAAGCGTTTCGTGACGCCGTTCAAACAGAACATGGTTTTCATCGCGTCCCTCACTCGGAAGTTTGAAATAGTGGCTATCGGCCTTCGGCCTTCGACTTTCGGCCAGCTTTAGGTTTTGAAGCGGTCAGTTCCTCGTCGAACATCTGTCGGAGTTCCGCATCCTCAAGCTGACTCTGCCGAGCCTCGATCAGTACTGACCGCAGCCGCTCGCGGATCATCGCGTCGCGGTCCTGCTGGCAGCGTTTCACCGCCTTCGGGCTGATTTCGAGGCCGATGCCTCGCACCATTTCGAGCACCCCTTCGGCTTGCAACTCGCGATACGCCCGTGCGACGGTGTTCGGATTCAAAGCCAACGTCACTGAAAGCTCCTGCAACGACGGCACTCGCTGGCCGGGCTGCAAGGCTCCACTGGCGACAGCGAATTTCACCTGCCGCATGATCTGGTCGTAAATCGCCAGTCCGTTATCTGGATCAATCGTGAAGAACATAGCCAACACTCCTAGTCTGCTATCGTGATAGTACACTAGCTCTAGGAGTCGGTGAGGTCAAGGCTGGCTACGAACGTGTTCCCAGCGACACCAAGATCGACGACCTGCCGTTGTCGCCGGTGTGTCCGCAGTGTGGCTCGCGGCATTTGACTGAGACGCACGTCGCGACGCAGTACCAAATCAAGCCGCCGACGAAGCCGATCCAACGCCGGTTCGACGTGCAGATCGGTTGTTGCGGCGAGTGCGGCTCACCACGCGTTCGGTCGGATGAAACGGGTTAGTCCCACTCTCACGCACCTGTGGCGTAACCGCAGTGTCGGAAGTGGCGGAGACACTTGTCGGGGCAGAAGTGATCGAGGGTTTGTCCGAGAAAGGCCCAGAGTCGTTCGATGGTTCGTAGTGACTCGCTGCTGGCCAGCCATTTGAGTTTCGAGAAGGCCAATTCGATAGGATTCAGGTCGGGGCTGTACGGTGGCAGGTAGACCAGTGTGGCTCCGACAGCCGTGATCGCCTCACGGATGCCGGCGACCTTGTGTGCGGAGAGGTTGTCCATCACCACGAGATCGCCGCCCGCAGAGGTCGGTGCGAGCTGTTGTTGGACATAGGCCAGGAACAGTTCGCCGTTCATCGCACCGTCGATGACCAGCGGTGCGGTCAGGCCGTCGTGACGCAGCGCCGCAACAAAGGTCGTCGTCTTCCAGTGGTCTTGAGGCACCTTGACAATCAGGCGTTGGCCACGGCGGCTGCGGCCGTAATGCCGAGTTATGTTCGTGCTGGCCCACGTCTCATCCAGAAACACCAAGCGACGCGGATCGACACCAATCACCTCGGTTGGCTAGGTGATCCGGCGCTCGTGGACATCGGGCCGATCTTGCTCCGAGGCACACAAGACTTTTTTGAAGGTCAACTGCAAGGCTCGCAGCGCGCGAGACAACGTCTGCACGCTGATGTCGATCCTCAGCCACTCGCGCAGTTCCGGCAGCGTGACATCGGGTTGCTCACACACCAGTTGCTCCAGCCACTTCTCGATTCTCGCGGCGACGCTGCTTGAGCCACCGAATCCAAGACCCGCTCACGCGAGACTTCACCGCCACCTGACGTACTTCCATCCCCGCATCGCAGTCCGCGAACACGCGCTCTCGCAAATCCATCGAGTAAGCCTTCATGACAACCCTCCTGTGGTTGCCTGTCTTACTCAAATTACACCAATGGCGCAAGAGTTCCGTGGGGGTGCGCACTCGTGGGCACTGACCCTATGCGAGAACTTAACTTCCGACCAAAGAGTCGGACTGGCAAGCGTGCTGATCTTTCGGCTATGCGCTGGTTCCAACCAATTCTTCGGACTTGGGGGCCTCGTTGGGCAAAAGCTCCTCCACAAAGCCCTTGAGATGCTGAGCACGATTGGACTGCTGCAACTTCTTCAAGGCTTTTGACTCGATCTGGCGGATGCGTTCGCGAGTCACTTTGAAGATACGGCCTGTTTCCTCAAGCGTATAGCTGTAGCCGTCACCGAGTCCGTAACGCAGGCGGATGATCTCTCGCTCGCGGTACGTCAGGCTGCGAAGCACGACGTCGATTTTGTCCTTGAGCATCTCGTGCATCGCGGCTTCGGCGGGGCTGCCGTGATGCTGATCCTCCAGGAAATCTCCGAACGCGCTGTCCTCACTTTCGCCCACCGGCGTGTCGAGGCTGATGGGGTGCTTCCAGGTTTTCATGATCCGCTCGGTTTCCTCGACCGAGAGGC
>CAZILR010000974.1:0-2353 GCA_964539995.1 uncultured Planctomyces sp. | reverse complement strand
GCGAGTTACGAAACGGCGAGGACAATTCTTGGCTCGCAAGGCGACGTCTTGGCGATGCGGCCGATGTTGGCTCATCGCAGCATCTCGTCACGCGAAGGGACGACGCTGCACCGACGTATCCTGCATTTGGAATTCACCGGCCAACAGCGCCTGCCCGATGGATTCGAGTGGCATGACTTTATCAGTAGCCATCACGCTCCCGCGTGATGAGCCTTCAGGGCCACGGCCGCAAGCGTCTCGGAACCTTCGCGAGTCAAACCAACAAAGGCTCGTCACGCGGAGCGATGACGGCTACGTTGACTCAATCGACGAAAGCGAACTCGTTCGCCAAGAGCAGTGACTGAGCGAAGGCCGTCCAGCGTTCGGGCGTCGGAGCGTCTCCAAGAAATTCGTGTGCGGCTTGTTGTTCGGCATCGATTGGCGTTCGCTGGAAGCAGATCAGAAACAGTTGCCGCACGCGCGACGACGCATCGGCAGCCGCGGCGACTTCCGGCCGGCGCAGCAACCGCGAGGCGACCTCGAACGTCAGGTCGCCGTTCATCAGAAAGAGCGCCTGCGGTGCGACAGTGGTCGAGTCCCGTTGCGGGTTCGTCGAGGCGGGCGTCGGGAAGTCGAACGTCGTCAGCAGGTTCGGAACATCCAACCGGTCGAGCGTGCCGTACAGCGTGCGACGCGGGTTGAATCCGCCAAGCAGTTCGACAGACTCACCACCGACGCGGCGATTCATTTCACCCGACACGAACAAGAGCGAATCACGCAGCGATTCCCATTCGAGGCGACGGCGGCTCGCATGTGACAACCACTTGTTGTCTGGATCGGCCGATGGCCGTGAGACGTTGGCCGAAAGCTGTAATCCTTTTCCCAGATCGCTCGCTGATTGATACGTCGCCGACAAAACAATCTGCCGATGCAGCCACTTCACCGACCAGCCGGATTTCACGAAGTTTGCCGCCAGCCAATCAAGCAACTCCGGATGCGACGGCGGATCGCTACGCAGGCCGAAATCGCTGGGAGTCTTCACGAGTCCACTACCAAAATGCTGCATCCAAACTCGATTGACGAAGACCCGCGCCGTGAGCGGATTGCGGGGATCGACGATCGACCGCGCGAGTTCCAATCGGCCGCTGCCGGTGACGAACGGTTGGCGTTCTGGTGCCGAGATCGCGAGTGATTGCCGGGGCACACGCACGCCAAGCCGATTCGGGTTGCCTCGCAGAAAAATCTGCGGATCAAACGGCGTCGCGTCATCGACCAGTACCATCGCGCGAGCCGGCGCGCCGGCGGTCGTCATGCTCCACTGCTCGACCTCTTTGATGAGCTTCTGGTATTCGCCCTGCGTCGGCCGATCGGGGAACAACGACAGAAATCCCCAGCCCATCGCGAGTGGAACATCGGGTGGCGCGTCCGGGCCGTACAGTACGCGGCGGATTTCCTCCTCGTGCGGATCAGTCAGCGACGTCGCGGCCGGTTGTTGCTTGAGCGTCTCTTGCCACTTCGCGTCGATGCGTTTGAGGAGTTCGCCGTAGCGCGTCGCGACTTCGTTGAGCGAAGCCGGAGGTGGTCCGCAGATGGCTGCGAGAACAAGTGGATTGCAGGAAATTGAATTCGGCTTTCGGCCATCGGCCATCGGCTCTCGGCCGGACTTGAGGCGGTCGCGGATTTCGATGGCTTTGTTCGCGAATTGATCGGCCGGCAGAGCGGCGAATTCGGTCCACACTTGCCACACGGGATGCGACTTCTTGCGAGCGGCTTCGAGCGCGACTTGCCAGCGCAGTGTCATCGTGGGGTTCACGTCGTTCGTGTCGGCCAGCAACATGAAGTCGTCCGTGGGCGGCTTCTCCATTTGAGCTTGAGCCGCCAGCAGATATTCCGCCGCGCGATTTCTTGCCGAAGTCACGAGGGCTGTGTGCTTGCCGACCACGAAGTCCGTCAGCTTCTTCTGGCGTGCCGTCATCTCGGTTGTGAACTTGGCGTACTCCTCGGACTGCGGCGGCGGCAAGAATTCGGGCGGCAGCGGCGGCTCAACGGAACTGCGGAAGATGCCATACAGCGAGTAGTAATCGGCCTGCGGGATCGGATCGAATTTGTGGTCGTGACACCGGGCACATGTCGCCGTCAGCCCCAGCAGACCGCGCGAGACGACGTCGATTCGATCATCCAGCACATCGTGCAAGTTGTTCATAAACCGTCCGCCGAGCGTCAGGAAACCCATCGCCGTCAGCGGGCGTTGATCGTCACCGAGATCCAGTTGATCGGCCGCGAGTTGCTCGATCACGAACCGATCAAACGGCAGATCGTCGTTGAGCGAGCGGATGACGTAGTCGCGGTACGTCCACGCCCACGGAAATTTCTT
>CAZILR010000973.1:0-2361 GCA_964539995.1 uncultured Planctomyces sp. | reverse complement strand
CGGCTTTTTTTGCTTTTGGGCTTCGTTTCGATGACTTCCGCTTCTGGATTGATCGCCGGCGGCGACTTACTGACTTTCGCCTTGGGCACCACTTTCATGGTCGTGTCGCAGTCCGATTTCAAATTCAAGGTCTTGCCGCAATCCGCTCGGACCCGGCGGCGAATGATGTGCTCCTCAATGATTTCGTCCTCTGGGCAGTCCAGAGCTTTGATGGTGGCTGGCTCGACGCACTTCTCTTCCTCAATCACGCGCTCTTCGATGACCTCTTCACGCACAACGGGAGCGGAATTCACGACGACACTTTGACGGGAGACCGATTGGTCGAATCCCGCCGCTTGCCCTGATTGTCCCGATTGTCCGAAAACGTCGCCTTGTGTGATGAGCTGGCAATCACAAACGTCACGGTTGTCGTTGAAGCCCGAACCGCTGGCCCTGGCATGCCCCAGCTTGCTGATCGAGCGGTAATTGTAAGATTGGTCGATCGCTCCGAACGCACTCGACAGATCGTTCAACTCCGAAGTCACGGCGCAGGAAACGGCCTCAAGGCCGACGACCATTCCCAAAACTCCGACAGTGCCCACCAACGCAATTTCTGACGAGAGCACGACACCGGCTTCGTCCGCTAACAGTTTCTGCCACAGGCTTTTCATCATGATATCCCGATCAAATGGGGAACGCCGTCATGTCTCGATGACGGCCACCAAGAAGGGAAAGCCAGCGGGCGAGAGCGAAGGGCCTCCGAGAAGGAACGGAACTCGGAATCGCCACTTCGCTCTCACGCCGCCGAATCGAGCCGCAAATTGTCCAAGGGATCAGCCCGGTCAATCACGGCTCTGTCCTGGTGGTCTCTCAGGTCACCAGGATTTGGCGGTTTTGAGGCCGCCAGTGGTGGCATGACACAGTCGTCTGCCACGCACGCTCGTCTCCTCGATGAAGGGGATTGAAGGCCAATCGTTTGGCCTGACGACCGGAAGAATCAGCACAACCGATACCATCGTCTCGATCGGCACAATCGTTACGACCGGACTTCGAGCGTAACCTCTAAGGACCGCAGCAGGTTGGGTTGTGACGATTTTTCCGGTTGTAACGCGGAGTGTTTGTCCGGCTTGAATCGTCACGTCAAACCTTCTGAACGCTTTGCGTTTGCGCTGTTTCGAGAGGTGAGCAACATGTTGCGACCAATGCGTATCCGAAGGCGCAGAGATCGAGCCGTAGGGTGGGAACAGCGCAGCGCCGGCCCACAATGAATTTCGCGAATTTGGTGGCCCGGCGCTGCGCTGGTCCCACCCTACATCACCTCGCGCAAGCCGGTTGGCGCAGAGATCGAGCCTGTCGCATCGGTGTTGGCTCGGCTAATTTGCCGCAGTTCGTGGTGGAATGGCTTTGTGAGCCGGCTTCAACAGCACGACGAGACGCGAATCCGGGAAAGGAACTTCATGTCGAGATGCTTGGTCACGGGGGGAGCGGGATTTATCGGCAGCCATTTGACGGAGGAGTTGTTGGCGGCCGGACATTACGTCACGGTGCTCGACAACCTGTCCACGGGACGCGCCGAGAATCTCAAAGGGTTGGAAGGGCATCCGCGATTGACGATCCGAGCCGGTTCGATCACCGACCAAATGCTGCTGGCGGAAGTCGTCCACGGCGCGGACTCCATCTATCACCTGGCCGCCGCCGTCGGCGTCAAACTGGTGGCGGACGACCCGGTGCGGACCATCGAGACCAACATCTACCCGACGGAAATGCTGTTGCAGTTGGCAGTACAGGGAGGGGGCAAGCCATTCTTTCTGGCCTCCACCAGCGAGGTGTACGGCAAGAATCCGAAAGAGCAGTGGACCGAGGAAGACGACCTGCATCTCGGCCCGACCTCGCGACCGAGATGGGCCTACGGTTGCTCGAAAGCGATTGATGAATTCCTGGCCTTGGCGTACCACCGCAAGCACGGACTGCCGGTGGTCATCGGTCGGTTCTTTAACGTGGTCGGTCCTCGGCAAGTCGGGCACTACGGGATGGTGATTCCACGATTTGTCGATCAGGCGCTGAGCGGCGGTCCCGTGATCGTCTACGACGACGGTGGCCAAGTCCGGTGCTTCGCGCATGTGCGGGAGGTCGTCGCCTCGATCATGCGGTTGATGGACACCCCGACCGCTCAGGGACAAGTCTTCAACATTGGCAGCGATAAGCCGTGGTCGATTCGCCAACTTGCGGAGGCGGTGATTGCGAAGGTTGATCCTGCGGTGCGCATCGAGCATCTGCCGTACAGCAAAGCCTACGGAGATGACTTCGAGGATGTGCGCCGCCGCGTCCCGGATGTCGGTCGCCTCAAGCGGACCATCGGAACGGTGCCGCAGTTGGGACTGG
>CAZILR010000972.1:0-2363 GCA_964539995.1 uncultured Planctomyces sp. | reverse complement strand
CACTTTGATCTTAAAATATTTCATCATGGCCGCTTCCAGAGCTTCCTGGTTTTCATCCTGGTGGGGAGCATCGGGCTGTACGCGTCGCTGACGCACCGCAATCCGTCGGTCGCGCTGACGCTGGCGGCGGGGGGGTTGCCGTTCCTGACCTTCTACGCGATCACCGAGTTTTTGCTGCACGGCACTTTGGGCGTTTGCTTCTCGATCCTCATGGCCTACGGTTTCACGACCGTCGCGATGCTGATTCCGGCGATCAGTGAATTCGACACGGCCTTGGGACGCTCGACGCTCGACAAGGGTTAGACCGATGCCTGGCGCGGTGACCTGCGAATGCGGACACGTCACCGAACTGGCTGACTCCGATCAGCCAGCCGATGCGGCCGTTGTCACCGATCAGGTCTGCCCGGCGTGTGGTCGCGCATTGACGACGCACGCTCCGGCCGGCAAGCGGATGTTTCAGCAGTTGTGGCAGTCGCACATCGGCGACGCGAATGCTCAGACGGCTCCGATCGAACCGGTTGTCGCACCGTCCGTCGAAGAATCGGTCGCTGCGGAGCCGAGCAAGCCACGTCGCAGCTTGTGGGACGTGATGCGTGGCTCGAAAAGCGAACCGCCGCTCGAAGAGGCCAAGCCGAAAGGTCTCTGGGACGTGATGCAAAGCACGATTCCCACTGAGTCACGCGGCTCACCACCAGCCCTTCTCCCTTTGGGAGAAGGTGGCCGAAGGCCGGATGAGGGACTGCGCGACGAACGACTGCCGCACGCGAACGTCACCTCAACGGAAGTCGATCGTCAGGCTGTCCCTCACCCCGACCCTCTCCCAAAGGGAGAGGGAGAAAGGCCAACTCACGAACTGCAAACATCGCCGGCAGCGGTCGAACTGACTCCCGAACAGAAGTACGCGCAGGCGGCGAGCTTGGCTTCGATGACGCACGTCGCCACGTCGTGGCAGCCGGAACCAGAGCCAGAGCCGTTCGACGAGGATGAGCGAGAGTGGTCGCGTCGTGCGGTGACGGCGATGGCGTGTGCGCTCTTGACCGTTCTGGTCGCGGCGGCAAGTTTTCGGCCGGAGTGGTGGTGGCGCGTGCTGGCGTTGGCATCGGGGTTGGTGGCGGTGTTGCTCGGCTTTGTCGCCTCCGCGGAAGTGCGGCAGTCGCGAGGTCGATTGAAGGGACAGACCGCCGCAAGGTCGAGCATTCTTGTGGGGACGCTTGGGATGCTTCTTGCACCTCTGGTGTTTGCTCGGTTGGGGGAACGACAGCGTGAGAATGCGGCGCGCGAAGAAATTGATTCGCGACTGCGACGTCTCGGTGTCGGACTGGATCAATTTCATGCTCAACAGGGGCACTTTCCGGAGTCGGCGATCAAAGGCCGAGATGCGCACGGCGACAACGTGCCGATGCACGGTTGGATGACTCCGCTGTTGCCCATGCTTGGCCACGACGCCATCTATCGGCGGATCGACTTGAAGCAGCCGTTCGACGCACTGGGAAACGTGTCCGCGATGCAGCAGCAGATTCCGGAATTCTCGTTACCGCGCCGCAAGCCGGCGCGATCGCCGCGCGGGTTTGCGCTGACGCATTTCTCGGGAGTCGGCGGACAAGACTTGCGCGAACCGGTAGGGCTGGTGCATTTCGGAATGTTCAACGACAGCGGGCCAGTCAAGCGGGAGCAGTTCACCGATGGGCTGAGCCAAACGATCATCGTCGGCGAGATTCGCGATCGCGATCCTCCCGCCCCGCCGTGGGGTGAGCCGGGCAACGTCCGCTCGATCGGCGAAGGCTTGAATCGCCAGTTTCGCGGCTTCGGAAATGCCAACGGCACCGGTGCGACATTCCTGCATGCGGATGGCTCGGTGAAGTTTTACTCGAACAAGACGGATCGCCGCGTGTTGGAGCGATTGGAGACTCGCGACGGCGGGGAGAGGGAATGAGGCGGCTACGTTGACGCGATCGGGCTTACTTGCCGTCCGTTCCGGAGCCGTTGCCGTTGGAGCGTTGCAGGAATTGCAGCCAGCGGCGGCCTTGCGTCGCATTCGAGCCTTCGTTGATCGCTCGCGTGCCGCCGACCTGAGAGCCGGGGTCATCGGACATGACTCCGAGTTGTTTCATCTGTCGAGCAAGGTGCTCGGCCTTGATCGAGAGCTTGGCTTCCTCGCGAGCCAACTTGGCGCGTTGCAGCGACAGATCGACCTCGGCAACGCGCAATTTCTCTTGCAGCCGATTGCGCAGGCCGAGCAGTTCGCGGTGCAAATCTTCGGGGACGTAGTTGAGTTTGTCCCAATCGGGGAACTCGATGTTGGCGTCGGGTGAGCTGAGTCTTCGGAGCAAAGTCGAGATGAATTCATCGCGGCTGCGAATCGC
>CAZILR010000971.1:0-2367 GCA_964539995.1 uncultured Planctomyces sp. | reverse complement strand
TGGCTCGATCAGCGTGAAGCTGATTCCTGGCGAAGGGCACAAGGCCACACCGGCGTTCTTCGAGTGCCCAGAGTTGATCGAATTCGTGTTGAAGCAGGCGAAAGTGGAGCAGTGACATGGCGGAACTTGGCGTGCATCAATCGGCATTGCTGACCGACTTGGCGTTGTGCATCAACCGGTATCGGCTGTTCTCGCCGGGGTGGTATGTGTGCGTGATGGCGAAAGTCCAATTGTCCGCCGAGGAATGGGAGGTTCCCGGTTTGGTGGCGATGGTCAACTATGGCCGGAAGAAACAGTGCGAAGTGCGCGACGAGGTCTTTCAGGGACCGCCGAATTTCGTGCTCGACGTGTTTGACTCCCCAGACGATGAGGACTTTCTGCGTCGCCGTGATCGGTTCTGCAAATCCGGCGTTCACGAATACTTCGTGGCTCTCAACGATGAACCGGTCGCGCTGCTGTGGTATCGCTTGGAGGGAGCGAACTATCGGCTCGTCGAACCCGATGACGACGGAATTCTCAGAAGCCAAGCGTTGCCCAACTTGTGGCTCCCGATGACAGCGTTGCAAGATCGCGATTGGTGGGCCGTGCTCGGCTGCATCGAACGGGGCGTCTCTCGCCGTGCCGACTTCCGTTGATCTCACGGGCAGGTGGCCGACCTACTTGGCATCAAAAAGTTGCACCGGGTTGATTTTGAACTGCAACATCTTGGCAGTTTCTCGACCGTTGTCGCCCCCTTTGCGTTGCATGGTGATGCGGCCGATTTTCAGGTTGCCGGCTTTGGTGAGTTCCACCGGGCCGTCGCTGTAGAACTTGATCGCGTCAGCAGACGATCGAATGATCCACTTAGGTTTGTCGGTCGCCTTGTAGGTGACCATCATCCAGCCGGCAGCGTGAAGGCCGTCACCCGAAAGCAGGTCGGAAACAATCTCGTCTTTGTTCGCTGTGAAGAACTTCACAACGGCCATTCGAGCGGTTTCATCCAATTCATCCAGATACATCCGCCGCTTGTCGCGGCTGGATTCGCGCGGCGGCGTTTCGCCGACGAACAACTTCAACGCTTCAACGACATCCGGCGGCATCTTCCACATTTGCGCGTACGTCTTCAGCCAGCGCTTGTCGATCTGATTGAAACCGTTTGGACTGCTGACGAGCTTGATGGAAATCCGTTCGACTCGCTCGCCGGACTTCGTTTTGACCGTCACTTCGACGTCCGCCTTTTCGCCATGCGGCTTCGACGCTGAGACGCTGTTGATCTCGGCAATCTGATGATCCATCGCCTCCAGCCATGCACGAGCATCCGCATCGATCTTCCAATTGTTGAACTTGTCCCGGATTTCATCCTCGTTCTGAAACCCGCCCTTTGCCGTCTTCGAACCGCGTTCAACCTTCGCTGAATCTGCCTCCCAATCAGAAACCACACCGGCAGAAACCAGCAGCCAGAGGAAAATCGCGACACGTTGCCTCATGGGGGATGCTCACTTTCGATGTTTGTTTTTTACAACATGATGGTAGTTACAATACCGGACATTTGCGTGGCAATATCACGTCGCAATGAACGATTCTCTGCATTTTCCCAATGCACGATCCGGTGCAGTTTCCTTGGTGATGACGAATTTCCGGAACCTTCTGACGCCTCGGTTGTATAACCTCCTGTTGGCCGCAGAACTCTTGTTGGCGAGATCGGATGGACGGGGATCGGACATTGATTGAGCGAGTTCTGGCCGGGGACGTGGAGGCGTTTCGGGAGTTGGTCGAGAGGTATCAGCGGCGGGTGTTTGGGTTTGTCCGAAACTTGGTGCGGCAAGCGCCGGATGCAGAAGACCTCGCACAGGAGGTGTTTGTCGCGGCGTTTCGGAAGCTCGACTCGTTCGATGCCGAGCGGTCGCAGTTCTCGACGTGGCTGCTGACGATCGCTCGGAATAGATGTCTGAATCATCTCCAGCGGTCATCGGTCGCAACGAATTCTTCTACGGAGTTCGACGTCGCGGCCCGCACGGTTCAGCCGGTGGACGCGATGTTGAGCCGCGAACTGCACGCTCGGTTGGATGCGGCGTTGGAACTGCTTCCGCTCGAACAGCGCACGGCGTTCGTGCTGGCGGAGATTCAAGAGTTGCCGTATGCCGAGATCGCGCTCATCGAGGAAGTCGAATTGGGAACGATCAAGTCTCGCGTCAGCCGAGCCAAGCAACGGCTGCGCGAAATTCTGAGCGATCTTGATCCCGTTTCATCGGACAAAGAACGGCGGGCAACGTCTTGAATCGTAGGGTGGGTCGAGTCATCGAAACCCACCAGATTGGTGATGTTTGTTGGTGGGTCTCGATGACTCGACCCACCCTACTTTGGCCCAGCGAACATGAATTCTCACGA
>CAZILR010000970.1:0-2369 GCA_964539995.1 uncultured Planctomyces sp. | reverse complement strand
ACTGGTTCAACCAGCTCCTCGCCGTGACCCCGCCCGGCGGCGCGCCCACGACCTTCGGGTACGACGGGAACGGGAACCAGACCGCCAAGACGGATGCGCTGGGGACGACCACGTACTCGTACAACTACGACAACCGGCTCGTCGGGATCAGCGGCCCCGGTGGCGCGAGCCGATGGCCTCTGCCGCATCGCGAACGCCAACATGGTCCGCGCGATTCGCAGGATCTCCGTTGCTCGCGGCTACGATCCAGCCGAGTACGTCCTCGTCTGCTTCGGTGGCGCGGGAGCACAACACGCCTGCGAGATAGCGAAGTCGCTGGGGATGAATCGCATCCTGATTCATCCGCTCGCCAGCTTGTTGAGCGCTTACGGCATCGGTCTCGCCGACGTTCGGCGTTTCGGCGAGCGTTCCGTTCTCAAGCCGTACTCGACCGAACAACTCGCCGAGCTGAACACACTCTTCGCCGAACTCGAACAGACCGCGCGAGCCGAGGTCGCCGCTGAAGGAATCCCTGCCGAGCGAATCCAGCCTGCCGTGAAGTCGCTCGACCTGCGCTACGCCGGCGTCGAAGCCACGATCCGAGTCACCTCGCCCGCCGACGGCGACTACGCCGCGAAGTACGAAGAGTTGCATCGCCAGCTTTACGGATACGCCCATTCGGGTCGCAAACTGGAGATCACCGCTGCGCGCGTCGAGGTCGTCGGCTTGACCCCCGAACCGCCCATCAATTTGCAGCCGCTCGTGGAACGCCGTCCCACACCCGACGATGTCCAGCCAGTTTGGTTCGACGGTTCGTTCCGCGATACGCCGATCTTCTTCCGCGAGCACTTGCAGCCCGGCGACAAGATCAAAGGACCGGCTCTGATTTCGGAGCCTAGCTCAACCATCGTCATCGAACCGAATTGGTTCGGGCATGTGCTGGAGCGTGGCGAAGTGCTGGTCGAAACGCGATTCACCGCGACTCGGAAACCTCGCTCGTCAGACGCTTCCGCCGTCGCCGTTCGACGTCCACGCGCTGATGTCGAGCAACAATTGAACGTCTTCCGAAAGTATTTGTCATCCATTTCTATCGGCATCAATCGTGACCGTGCTCTGGTCGCACAAGAAGCACTCGGATTCGTCGAGTCGTTCACCGCCGCCGAGCTTCTCGAACGCCTGGCGAGCAGTCCGAAAGGACAGCAGGTCGCTCCGCCGAGAGTCTTCCGCTGCCTGCGACAACTGGTGGAATCCGGCCTGATCCTGCAACGCGGCAACGCCGAAGGCCGCGAGTGGTTCGCGCCAGCATCCGAAGACGATGGCCGTGAGCCAGCAGTTCCGGCTGTGCCCCCCGCTGCGACGACGACGCCCGCCGATCCGGTCTTGCTCGAAATCTTCAACAACCTCTTCGCGTCGATCGCCGAGCAAATGGGAGTCACGCTGCAAAAGACCTCCTGCTCGACGAACGTCAAAGAGCGGCTCGATTTTAGTTGCGCGATCTTCGATCCGCAGGGCAACCTGGTTGTCAACGCTCCGCACATCCCCGTGCATCTCGGCGCGATGAGCGAGACAGTCAAACGCATCATCGCGGACAATCCCGAAGTAGGGAGTGGACAGTGGGGAGTGGGGAGTGCCAAACAACCCTTGCTCCCCACTCCCCACTCCCCACTCCCCACTGTATTCGTCACCAACGACCCCTACCGCGGCGGCTCGCATTTGCCGGACGTTACCGTTGTCACTCCCGTGCATGATGCGACGAGCGGCGAGCTGATCTTCTTCACCGCCAGCCGCGCGCATCACGCGGAGATCGGTGGCATCTTGCCCGGTTCAATGCCGCCATTCTCGAAGAACCTCGGCGAAGAAGGTGTCTTGATCCGCAACTTCAAGCTGGTCGATGCCGGCGTTTCGCGCGAGGACGAACTGCGACAGCTTTTGCTCTCCGGCCCGCATCCCACGCGAGCGATCAACGACAACCTCGCCGACATCAACGCTCAAGTCGCCGCCAACAACATCGGCGTGCGACAGTTGTCCGATCTGGTCGAAAAGCAATCGCTCGACGTTGTCCAAGCCTACATGCGGCACATTCAAGTCGCCGCTGCAACGAAGATGCGACTGGCCCTGACCGCTCTGCCCGATGGCCGGTACGAGCGAGTCGATCATCTCGACGACGGCTCGCCGATTCAGGCAACGATTACGATCACCGGAGATTCGGCCACGGTCGATTTCACCGGTACCGGGCCAGTCCTGAAGAGCAACTTGAACGCGAATCGAGCCATCGTGACGGCGGCCGTGATGTACGTCTTCCGCTGCCTGATCAACGAAGACATCCCGCTCAACGGCGGCGTGCTGGAGCCGATCTCAATCATTGTCCCCGAATGCCTGCTCAACCCGCC
>CAZILR010000969.1:0-2374 GCA_964539995.1 uncultured Planctomyces sp. | reverse complement strand
GCTCGGCCGCAAGACTTTGTTGGCGAGCATCGGCTACTGCTTTCGACGACTCCGGTCCTCGTCGGTGATCAACTCCAACCGAGACATCTGGTGCTGCGGACGTACCTCGCCGCACACGAAGACTCATTCGTCGTGATGCCCGGCGGGCTGACGCGGGTAAGTGCGTCGGCCGACACGATGGTCGTCTCGATGCAGCGCGGCGGCGGCAGCAAAGACACATGGGTGATGGCCGAAGGCCCGGTGCAGCAGTTGACGCTGCTCGGCCCCGGCGGCTTGCCGCTGGAGATCACTCGCGGCGGCAGCGATTTGCCCAGCCGAGTGGCCGACAATCTGTATTGGCTGGGCCGCTACGTCGAACGGGCCGAGGGACTGACTCGTTTACTGCGCGGCGTATTGGTCCGGCTGACGGAGACGTCGGGCCTCGCCGAAGCTCCCGAATTGCCGACGTTGCTCCGCACGGTCACGCTGATGAGCGACTGCTTTCCGGGCTTCATCGGCGACGGAGCGGAACTGCATCTGCCCGCTCCCGCCGACGAATTGTCTGCGGTGATCCACGATACCCAGCGAGCCGGCAGCTTGGCCTCGACGGTCAACATGTTGTGGCAGCTTGCCGCAACGGTGCGCGATCGCATCTCGAATGACATGTGGCGAGTGCTCGGTGATCTGTCGTCGTTACGCGGCGATCAGCGGTTCGCTCAGACTAGCCCGACGCGCGAGCGAGGGGTTGCGACGGAAAATCCCTCGCTCGCGCGTCGGGCGGGTGACGGTGACGGCCCCATTCATCGCACACTCAGCGACGAACTCGACTTGCTCGATCGGGTCGTTATCACGCTGGCCGCGTTCGGCGGGCTGGCGGTCGAGAGCATGACTCGCAGCGCCGGCTGGCGGTTCTTGGACATGGGCCGCAAGCTGGAGCGAGCTTTTCACACGATCACGATGCTCCGCAGCACGCTGAGTACGCTGACCACTCCCGAAGGCCCGCTGCTGGAGGCGTTGCTGCAAGTGGCCGACAGCGCGATGACCTATCGCCGCCGCTATCAAGGAAGCGTGCAGACCGCCGCCGTTTTGGACCTGCTGCTGGCGGACGAGACCAATCCCCGCTCGCTGGTTTTTCAGTTCGCCGCGCTGGCCGACGATGTCGAGTTCTTGCCGCGTGACACGAGCGTGCAACCGCGTCGCACTCCCGAACAACGCCTGATGCTCTCATCGCTGACGGAACTCCGACTCGCCGATGCCGAACGACTCGCTCAGCCTGACGAGTCCGGAAACCGGCCGCTGCTGCAAGAGTTGCTCGGTCGCCTGAACGCCAATCTGCCGGCGCTGTCAGACGCGCTGACGCAAACGTATCTCAGCCATCTGCAAACCTCACGACATTTGGGAACGAACCAGGAATGACAAATCCCGAAATACCCAATGACGAAAGAATGACGAAGCTCCAATGACAAATGAGCCGCGAATGAGTCCGCCCCTTCGGATTTCGCCATTCGTGCTTCCTTCGTCATTGGGTACTTCGTCATTTGTCATTCACCATCATGCTCTACCAAATCGCTCACACCACGACCTACGAGTATTCGTCATCGGTGACGTTGTGCCAAAACCTGGCGCATCTGACGCCGCGTGAAACCACCGAGCAACACTGTCGGCGGACGACGCTGTTGATTCAGCCGCAACCGGCGGTGCTGTCGTCCCGTACGGATTACTTCGGCAATCAGCTCACGTTTTTCTCGGTGCAAGAGCCACATCGCATGCTCAGCATCACGGCCAGCCACGAGGTCGAGGTGTTTCCGCGAGCCGCGATTGATCCCACGCAGACTCTCGTCTGGGAGGCCGTCCGCGATCGACTGCGAACCAACCGCGATGCCGTCAGCCTGGACGCGTATCAATTTACGTTTCCGTCACGGCACGTCCCGTTCAACGGCGAACTGGCCGACTACGCGCGCCTCTCGTTCGCTCCGGGCCGGCCGCTGCATGAGGCGGTGCTGGAGCTCACCGAGCGGATTCATCACGACTTTGAGTACGACCCGAAAGCGACCACGATTGCAACGCCGGTCAGCGAAGTGTTCGCTCAGCGACGCGGAGTCTGCCAGGATTTTTCACACTTGCAGATCGCCTGCCTGCGATCGCTCGGTCTGGCCGCTCGATACGTCAGCGGGTATTTGCGAACGACGCCGCTACCCGGAAAGCCTCGCTTAATCGGAGCCGATGCGACACACGCCTGGGTCTCGGTCTATTGCCCGGACGTCGGTTGGCTCGATGTCGATCCGACCAACAACGTGCAGTCATCCGACAAGCACCTCGTGCTCGGCTGGGGACGTGACTTCGAGGATGTCAGCCCGCTGAAGGGCGTGATCCTGGGGGGCGAACAACATTCCGT
>CAZILR010000968.1:0-2377 GCA_964539995.1 uncultured Planctomyces sp. | reverse complement strand
TTTTCGCATCGACGGACTGTTGCCGATGACTCCCTCGAAGCCGAATTTTTCGTTGAGCCGTCTCGCGAGTTCCGCGTTCTGCCGCAGCAACCGAACACGGGTCGATGCCTTCTCGACGGCCGCCCGCAACTCACCGATGTCGAGCGGCTTCGTCAGGTACATCGACGCTCCGGCCTGTCCGGCCGCGAGCGCGGACTGCACCGAAGCGTGGCCCGTCAGCAAGATCACTTCCGCGTCGGGCAGTTCTTCCTTCGTCCGGCGGAGCAGCGTCAGGCCGTCGATCTCACCCATGCGGAGATCGGTGACGACGGCGTCGTAGGTTTCTTTTTCGATCAGCTTGAGTCCGCTCTCGCCAGAACCGGCGACGGTGCATTCGTAGCCGACCCGCTCCAGGCTTTCACCGACGGCCTGTGCGTGAGCTTCGTCGTCATCCACGATCAAAACGCGGATGCCAGTGCCGGGGAGTTCGGGTTTGTCTGCGGGTTGAGTCATGGTCGAGCAAACCATATCGGCAACGCTCACCCGCTCGCAAATCACGCGGCGGCTGGCAGCGAGATTGTGAAGCGTGTGCCACGCCCCGGTTCGCTTTCGCAAGTGATCGAGCCGCGATGAGCATCGACAATCTTGCGAACCGTCGGCAGACCCAGGCCGTTGCCACTGGGCTTCGTCGAGAAAAATACCTCGAACAGCCGCGAGCGAGTTTTTTCGTCCATGCCTTGGCCGTTGTCGATCACGGCCAGATGCACCTGGCCGTCGCGAGCGAACGTCTGCAATTCCAGCAACCCACCGTTCGGCATCGCCTGCTGAGCATTGAGCGCGAGGTTCATCAGCACTTGCCGCATCAGCGAGACATCCAGCGCGACTCGCGGCAGGTCGGTGGCCAAGTGCGGGCTGATTTCGACGCGATGCTCCTTGGCCTCGGAGGCGAAGAAGTCGATGAATTCGGTCACGACGAAGTTCAAATCGGTCGGCGTCAGCGTCTGCTCGCCGACGCGAGCAAACTTGAGGAACGCATTCAACATGTCTTCGAGATGCCGGCACTCTTTTTGGATCGTCTGCACCTTGGTCAGCATCCGCCGCTCGCGCTGAGCCTCGCTGCCGTTCAAGTCCTCGGCGATCAGCTCCAGCAACATGCTCATCGTCGAGAGCGGATTCTTGATCTCGTGCGCGAGACCGCCGG
This sequence comes from uncultured Planctomyces sp., assembly GCA_964539995.1. Classification (GTDB taxonomy): domain Bacteria; phylum Planctomycetota; class Planctomycetia; order Planctomycetales; family Planctomycetaceae; genus SXKJ01. The sequence goes on along the minus strand of CAZILR010000968.1, from coordinate 1,197 downwards.
CGAGTGTCGCGATCTCGGCGTACTGCCGTTGCAGACGTTGACGTTCGTTGTCTTCGAGATTCTCGGCAGCCATGTCGCCTCGGCTCGTTTGATCGACTTCACCCCACCGACCTTGTGTCGGTGGCTCGCGGGACTCTGCACTACTTTGCCCCGTGCCGAATAAAAAAAGTAGTGCAGAGTCCCGCGGGCCACCGGGCCAAGCCCGGTGGGGATTCGGATGGAGTTCACCGTACCAGCGATCCCAACATTTTCACGACCGCCACAATCACCACCGTTCCGGCGATGTCCAGCAGGACTCCGTAGCGGATCATGCGGCTGAGCGGCACCAAACCAGACCCGTACACGATGGCGTTGCACGGAGTGCTCACCGGCAGCATGAAGCCCAGACTGCATCCGAAGGTCGCACCGAGCGCCGGTTCCAGCGGATCGACTCCGGCAGCGGTCGCCATCGTGATCACCACAGGGATGACGATGTTGGCCGATGCGGTGTTCGAGGTTGCCTCCGAGACCAGCGTCGCCACGAACGTCGCCGCGATGAGGAATCCGAAACTTCCGGCGTTCGGCAGCAACGTGATCATGTTCTGGCCGAGCACCTGCGCGAGTCCGGTCTCTTGAGCCAACATGCCGAACGCGAAGCCGCCGCCGTACAGCAACACGACGCCCCAATCAATCTGCGTCGCTTCCGGCCATGTCAGCGCTGGGCGGCCCCGTTCGCCCGGCAGCAGAAACAGCAGACCCGCGCCGAGCAACGCCGGCACCGCTTCGGGAAGACTCGCTTTGCACCACTTGTAGGCGTCGCTGGTTTCTCCCCAGCCGAGCGCGATGACGCCGGGAGCAACCCACAAGACCACCATCACCACGAACGCGACCAGTGTGCTGATTTGCCCGCGTGTCCACGGGCCGAGTTGCTGCCGCTGGCGTTCGAGGTACTCGCGCCCGCCAGCGAGTTCGCGAACCCCCGCCGGGCAGAACCAATTCAGGTACGCGAACATGAACAGGTACAAGACGACGACGACCGGCACGCCGATCAGGCACCACTCGAAGAACGTGATCTCGACCGGTACGCCATCGACCTGCATTTGCCGAATGAAGTTCAGCCCTATGACATTCGGCGGGGTACCGATCGGAGTCGCCAGTCCGCCGATCGATGCAGAAAATGATGTCATCAGCATCAACCCCGTGGCGTAGCGTGGGTCA
>CAZILR010000967.1:0-2378 GCA_964539995.1 uncultured Planctomyces sp. | reverse complement strand
GCTCGATCCGCCGCTCCACGAATTCCTGCCGCAAAAGGACAACCTCGTCGGTGCGGAAGCAGTCGCCAAGCAAATCGGCACCACCGTCGAAAAGATCTTCGAGCGCGTGGATGAACTCCACGAGATGAACCCGATGATGGGTTTCCGAGGCTGCCGCCTGCCGATCGTCTTCCCCGAAATCGGCGACATGCAGGTCCGAGCCATCATCGAGGCCGCGATCGAAGTCCAGAAGAAGGGCAAGAAGGTTCACCCGGAAATCATGATCCCGCTCGTTGGCGTCGTCGAAGAATTGGTTCTGCTGAAGAAGCGAGCCATCGCCGTCGCCGAAGAGTGCATGAAGAAAGCCGGCGTCAAAGTCGAGTACATGATCGGCACGATGATCGAACTCCCGCGAGCCGCCTTGACCGCGGATAAGATCGCCGAAGAGGCCGAGTTCTTCTCGTTCGGCACCAACGACCTGACTCAGATGACCTTCGGCTTCAGTCGCGACGACATCAAGGGCTTCATGCCGACGTACCTGAAAGAGAAACTCCTGTCGGTTGACCCGTTCCAGTCGATCGACGTGAACGGCGTCGGCCAACTGATCGAGATCGGCGTCACGAAGGGCCGAGCCGCTCGCAAGGAGAAGCACAACCAACACCTCAAAGTTGGCATCTGCGGCGAACACGGCGGCGACCCCGACAGCGTCAAGTTCTGCCACGGAGCCGGCCTCGACTATGTGAGCTGCTCCCCGTTCCGAGTGCCGATCGCGCGGCTAGCCGCCGCCCAAGCCGCCCTCGAAAAGAAGTAACCCCGTGGGGTGGGTCATCGAGCCCCACCAATCTGGTTGAACTCAACAACGAAACGCCCAGCCTCGAAAGACGCTGGGCGTTTTTTTGTCGGGCGACAACAAACACCAACGCGATGAAGGCCAGGCACGAGCGAAAGCCGGTCGTCGGTCACGCCGCTTTGCCCTGCCGAGTCGTTTTGCCACACAGCCGATCGCGATAGCCAGAGCGGTTTTGCTCGACGAGTCGCGCCAGCCCTTCGTTCAGGAGTGGCATCGCGCAGTCGTACTCGCTGCGGAATCGACGAGTTTGCAGCGATGTCTCGCTCCGTCCGAAGCCTGTCGGTCGTGCATCCAGTTCGCGGATCGTGCGTGTTGCCGGTGAGCTGACCTCAAAGGCCGACGCCAATTGACGAGCGAATTGATGGGGGCTGACTCGTTCTGCTCCGGCGATGTGAAAGACGCCGGTCAATTCGTCGTCGAGCGCGGGGTCCAAATAGTCCGCCAGATCACTGGCGAGGATCGGCGTCGCGTGGCAAATCGGATCGAGTTCCAGTGGCTGATTGTTTTCCATTCCCGTCAGCAGGGTCTCCAACCAACCTTTCGAGCCGGACGTGCTCCAACCGAAAGCATTCGTGCGGATGATCAGTGAGTTGTCGCACGCTTCGCGGACGCGAGTCTCGACCTGGCGAATCCCCGTCGCTTCCGAACTGGGGCACGTCGCCGTGGAATCTTCGTCGTGAAACATCCACGGGCCGGTGAACACGGCGTCCGAGGAGATCAGTGTGAAATGCCGTTTCTCTTGAGCCGCCGCGGTGGCCCACAACACGGCATCGGAATCCTCAAAGCCCTTGCCGGTCGGATCCCAGAACGAACATGCGGCGCTGCCGCAGAAGATCACATGAGTCGCTCGAGTTTGTTGCAAGCAGTTGCGGATTGCGTCGGCGTTGCCGTGATCGAGCGTCGCTCGTTCACAACCGGGCAAGCTGACGCTCGATCCTGCCGAAACTCCGACGACCCGTGTCTGTCCGCACAAGCTCGCCGCCAAATTCGCACCGACCACGGACTCGATGCCGACGATCAAAAAAGTCTTCACGCTCAGCCTCCCTGCACACGCGTGGAAAATTTCTTTAACGAGCGACTTGCCGCTCGGTCTCGCCGCCTAGCGAGTGCGCGGGTTATAGACCTGCTTCGCAAACCGTCACAACGGCAATTTTTGCGTGTTGTGACGCACGCGGACCTCACCTTGCCGCTGCTCTCCATCTCGGCATAGATTCTTGCCCCTGCTGGCCGAAGTTTGCTCGGCCGCAACTGTTTGGATCGCAAGCGAGAGTTTCATGCCGGCTGATTCGCCCGACCGCCCCGCTGCCGCTTTCAGCGATTTCCTGCGGTCGTTCACGCGCGTCCTCACGGCTCGGCCGTGGGTCTCGATCGTGCTGTTGAGCGCGGTCTGCATCGCCAGCAGCGTTTACACTTCGCGGAACCTGAAGTTCAAAAACGATCGCGGCGATCTGATCGATCCCAACGCGGACTTTCAGAAACGCTGGCTGGAATACACCAAGAGCTTCGGCGAAGCCTCAGACATCGTGGTGGTGGTCGAGGGACGTTCTGC
>CAZILR010000966.1:0-2378 GCA_964539995.1 uncultured Planctomyces sp. | reverse complement strand
GTCTCTCACCGACCAAAGAACAAGAAGTGCGTCACGGCGGGCGGAGAGTCTAGCGGGGCGCGGCCACAGACCGAATGGAACAAACGCCTCGAATTCCACCTTCGGAATCAGGGCGTTCGCGTCGTACGTTCGCGATAGCGGCGACTGGCTTCTGAGAGGACGTGCCGTTCGCGTTCGGAGAGGCTCGTCTCGCCGTGCTCGTGAATCTTTCGGAGGATGTCATCGACCTTCGCGTCGAGATCGTTTTCCCCAGGCGAATCCACATCGTCAGGCTCTGGCGAGTACAGTCGCACGGCTTTTCGCCGCTCGCGGTCGCGCCACCATGTTGGAACACGTCGAATGCTCAGCCAGTTGGAAAGCCGCCACTCGAAAATGTGGTAGGCGAAGCCAAACAACAATCCGCCCAAGTGGGCCGCATGAGCGACACCGTCTTTGGCTGGATTTCCCTGTAGGGCTCCCCAAATCGGGAGTGTGTCGATCACGACATACGCCGCCACCAGCCAGCGAATCTCGACCGGCAGCAACCCGAAGAGCAGCACTTGCTGACGCGGATACCACATGGCGAACAAGGCCATCACCGCCATCAAAGCCCCTGATGCTCCCGTGACCAGCGAGTTGTCTCTCAGAAATCCCGCGTGCAAACCGAGGTAGCTCAAACCAGCGACCACGGCCGCGAGCAGATAAAAAGAGACGAACTCACGGTTTCCCAGCCGGTCCTGCACTGCTCGGCCAAAGAACCACAGGCAAATCATGTTAAACACGATGTGAAGCAACTGATCTTTGTCAGTGCTGTGACAGAAAGCGTACGTCAGCAGTCGCCAAAGCTGCCACTTTGGAAACGTGTCTCCGGTCGTCAGTGCCAGCCAGTTGGTCACACGAGCGTCGATCAACTGCCCCACGAACACGCCGATGCAGAGCACGATCAACCAGCGGATGGCGGAATGATCGCCGCGATCCGGTTGCCATTCGGGGTCTCGATAGTAGTCGCGATCTTCGAAACCCATGTCACGCACCGTAAGGAATCCACCGAGCGAAATCGAAATAACTGTCGCTCTAGTTCTGGCTATTGGTCTTCTGGCTGGTTGCCGCTTTGGGGACGTCGCTCGAACCTTCCTCGGCCAACTGAGTGTTCTCTTGAGTCAGCCGTTCGATTTCATCGCGCGTCCGTTTGATTTGTCGCCGCAGAGCGTCCACATCTGCCTGCACTTTGTTGCGATCGTCTTCCAGTTCGGCAACGGTCTTGTGGTATCCCTGAAGCAGATATTTGTCGAGGCTCTGATTGGCCTGACCCGGATCGCCCTTGAGTTCCTTCATGCGCAGCTCCAGATGCAATTCCGCTTTCGTTTTCCCGACCTGCTGCATCTCCAGATGCTGCTGCTGCTGGGCCAGCAACTCATCCTTTTTGAGCATCAACGCCTCGTAGTCCGTGAACTGAGTCTTGTACTGACGTGGGACGTTCATGCGGATGCGCCAGTTGGGACCGTACCGCCACGCCTTGTCCCATTGCTCCGCGTCTTCTGGACGCAGTCGCCAACCAGGAGTCAACGCGGCCTGAGCCTCTTGAGCCGCGCTGACTTTGAACGGCCCCACGAAGCTTGTGCCGGTTCCGTCAGGCGACGGCTGAAAGACATAGACCACGGAGTTCAGTTGCAAACCGTTGCTCGTCCCCAACGCGACGTTGATGATTCCTGGCTGTGCTCCCTTGGTGACTTGTGGAGCAATTCGAGGAACGCCCCAGCCTTGCAGCGCATCCTGCAAATCACTGCGAGCCGTATCGACCAACTTCTGAGCCTCAGCCGCCTTCTTCCGAAGGTCGAGCACCTTGACCTTGCTGTCGGCGGTTTTCTTCTGCCAACCCGAACGGATCACCGTCAGCCGCGAAGCCAACATCATCCCACCGGCCGCCAGCAGGATGACCAGAATGACCAACCAAATTCCAAACTTCTTCATGGCGCACGTTCCTTCTGGAGCAGCCGTCTCGGCACGAACGATTCGCGAAACTCACGATCTTCGTCCCCACCAAAACTTCCAGCCGCGATCAAGACGGTCTCCGACACGTCGTCCGGGATGATACGGCAGCTTTTTTAAGGGGGTCAAGAACGAGATTTCGGCGTCTGGACGCAGGGTTGGCAAATCCTTTTAGTGGATGGAGAGGAACGTCAGGATGGCCCAGCTTGCTTGAAGCTGGGTACCGAAGGCGTCGGAACTTGGAATCGACGTGTTTTGCCAGTTGAACAGCGAGCCGAGGCTCGATGTCTTCTTCTTGTTTCCGGAGCTTGAAGCAAGCTGGGCCACCCGGAAAGGGGCGTGGGGAGAGAAATTCACGCGGCCGCTTCAAGGACGGAATCGAACGCTTCCTTGCCCTGGATGATCGAGTG
>CAZILR010000965.1:0-2386 GCA_964539995.1 uncultured Planctomyces sp. | reverse complement strand
CGTGTTCGGCGTTGATCGTCTCGACGCTGCCACCCTCGGAGGCGGTGTGATGGATGACGATGTGCTTCCAGTCACGAAGAGCCGCTGTCGGCTTCCACGGATTGCCCGTCGGAATCTGCGGCATCGCGGTCGTGGGGAGCGGCTTGATTTCGGCTGGTTCCGGGACGGTCGGACGCTGGCTGCCGTGCCACACTGGAGCCGGGGATTGAACCACCGGACGCTGGCAGCCACCGACGCTGAACCAGGAGATCGCTGTGAAGCAGAGCATCCACGCACCGAGCCTTTTTATCCCGCGACGAGAATTGAAACCTCGTTCGACGTCTCTCGTCGCGAGGAAGGAAGTTTCAGATTCAACCGTGGGCGTTTTCCGCACGCCGTCCTCCATGAACAGCAGGGCCATAAAGTCGCGTTCAGACCACGTCTGACCCAGCGCCGCGAGACAGGATACCTGTACGCAATGCTCGTCAGCCGGAAAGCGAGGCGGACTGTAGTTGTCCCGAAAAAGTGGGTCAACGTGAGGCTTTCGGAGGCAACGCCTCTGCCGGTTGCGCGAGTCCCAACACCGCTCAAAACGTGTTAAACCGGAGCGGTCCTAGCGATTTCGCGGCGTCCATCTCGGCCGCGATTTGTCGCGTGTTTTGCCTAGCTTTCCCAGCCGCTGCGACCGACGCGAATTCGATGTTTTTCAGACAACTTTGCTTGCCAAATCGCAATTCCGTGCCACGGCTGTGTCAGCCGTGGGGCGCTCGCTTCTTACGGCTCACAAAGCCGTGGCACCCGACGTCGATCGTCATTCCTTTGACTTCGATCCACTTTCCGACGACTTCGAGGCACTGCTGTCAGACTTTGTGCCTGAGTCCGACTTCGATGCCGATTCGCTTGCCGATTTGTCCGCCTTCGCGGCGTCCTTGTACGACTTGCTGCGATAGTCGGTCAGATAGAAACCGGAGCCTTTGAAGATCAGCCCTGCACCCGCACCGATCAGACGGCGAGCCTTCTTCTTCTTGCACGCCGGACACTTCTTCTCAGGCTCGGCTTTGATGGATTGAAACAGCTCCCAAGTGTGGTCGCAGGCGTCACATTTGTAGTCGTAGGTGGGCATGATGAACCGATGAGTTAAGGCGGGACGAAAATCGAACCGCAAAATAAGCAGAGACTCACCGGTTGTGTAGCCTGAAACGGGCCGTTGAACAACGTAGCCACAAGCTGCCAGCTTGTGGCTTTCTGTGGCATTCACGCCCGACTCCGAGCAAGCAAGCTGCTTGCTCCACGATTTTGCCACACTATCGCCCGCGATGCTTGTTGAGCGTCCGTTCGTAGAGATCCAGCATCTTCGGCAGCATTTTGTCGAGGCTGTAGTTCTCTTGAATCATGTGCATCCCCGCCTCGCCGAGATGTCGGTAGGCCGGAGGATCGTCGAGCACTTGCAGAGCGAGTTCTGTGAGTCGGTCCACGTCGAAGAAGCCGCCTAGCAGACCGTTCTCGCCGTGACGGATCATTTCGCGGACTGGTGCGGTGTCCGAGGCCAACACCGTCGCGCCGCAGGCCAGCGAATTCATCAGCGACCAACTCAGCACGAATGGAACGGTCAGATAGATGTGCAAGTCGCCCATGCTGATGATGTCGGCAAGCTGATTCGGCTCGACTCGACCGGTGAAGATGAAGCGGCTGAGGTCGTAGTTGTCCTGCTTCAAAATGTGATCACGGTAGCTCTCGGCATCGGTTACGCGCTGCATGTCGCCACCGTAGCAAACCCGGTCGGAACCGACGCAGAGGAAGATCACGTCCTTGCGCGCATCGCAGATCCGCTTCGCGACCTTCATAAAGATGTCGAACCCGCGCATCGACTCGAAGCCGCGAGAGACGTAGGTGACGATGCGCGTGCCCGGTGGAATCTCGCGGTCGCCGATCTTGCGAGGAACCTGACGGCGGTGCCAGACGTTCGTGTCGATGCCGTCGAAGATCGCGTCGATCTTCGGTTGGTACTCGACGGGAAACAGGCTCTTCTGCCACTGCGTCGGCGAGTAACCGGCCGCGCACGTTTGCAGGTCAAGCAGGATCATCGCGTTTCGCGTGCGCGAGCGGAGCAGGTCCAGCTCTTTGACCGGAATCTCCGGCCGGAAGTCGAGGTCCGAGTTGCGGCCGTGGTAGTAGTACTCGAAGTAATTGATGATCGGGCAATCGTAGAGGTCGGCAAGAAACGTGGTCGAACCGAACCCGCTGTGACCGACGACGAGGTCCGGCTTCACTTCGGGATGAGCCTTCATCGTTTCGTAGACGCCGTTCGTGTGACACACGCAGTTCTCGATCGTGCGGCTGCAATAGTGAAGCGTTTTGGTGGCCCCGCCGGTCAGCTTGTTCTGAAATCTGTGAATGCCATCGAACA
>CAZILR010000964.1:0-2387 GCA_964539995.1 uncultured Planctomyces sp. | reverse complement strand
GCGAAGGGTGATCCCGGCTTCCGCCAACCAGCACGAGCACGGCTCGCGTACCTCGAAGCAGACTACGAAACGATCGAAGCCAAAGTCACACCACCGACCGACGACGAGGTCGCCGAGTACTACGAGAAGAACAAAGAGTTCTTCATCGACCGCACTCCCCCCAAGACCGAGAAGAAAGACGACGCCACTGAAGGGGACGACACCAAGAAGCCCGAAGGCGATGACGCCAAGAAGCCAGACGAAAAGAAGGACGGCGAAAAATCCGATAAGCCCGAAGTGAAAAAAGACGGCGACGAGCCGAACGCCGACAAACCAAAAACCGATTCGCCGAAGACGGACAAACCTGCCGAGCCAGAGAAGTCGGAAAAGCCCAAGGCCGACAAGCCCGCCGACGAACCGAAAAAGGAAGAACCCAAACAGGACGCCGAGAAGAAGTCGGACTCGGAAGGCTCCGCCTGCGACGACAAGGCCGAAGAATCGAAGAAGCCTGACGAGCCGAAGAAGGAAGAACCAAAGCCCGATGCTGAGAAGTCGGATAAGAAAGAGGCTCCGAAAGCGGACGCCGACAAGCCGGAGAAGAAAGAGGACGCCAAAGCCGACGACAAGAAGTCCGAAGACAAACCGAAAGCAGATGACAAGGACGACAAGCCGGTGCCGGAGAAAGACAAGAAAGACGAGTCCGAAAAGCCTGATGACAAGTCCGACGAGAAAACGGAGAAGAAGCCCGAACTCAAGTACAAGCCGTTCGAGGAGGTGCAGGACAAAATCCGCGACGACCTGTTGCGCACCCGCACGCTGGAAGAAATGAAAAAGCGGATCGAGGCCGCCGTCGTCAAGATGCGTCGGCTCGGTTCGTACACGGGTGTCCCCAAGTCCTCGAAGCGAGATGCGCCGAAAGCCTACGACGCGGAATTGAAGGAACTCGAAAAGGCTCCCAAGTACAAGTCGCCCGACGACGTCCTGTCTGAGTTGAAGCAACTGGCGTCATCAGCCGACCTCAAGTACGTCCAAACTCCAATGCTCTCTGCGGAAGAACTCAGTAAGTCCGAGGAGCTCAAGATTGGCTCCGCGACGGACGCGACGGACGACGCGATGAATCGTCAGGGAGCGGCCTCGGTGATTCAGCGAGTGTTCGGCCGAGGCAACGACAGCGTGTTCTCTCCCGAAGTCGCAGAGGATCCGGGCACGAAGAATCGCTTCGCGTACTGGGTGATCGAACGGGACGAAGCGCACGTTCCGAAATTCGACGAAGAGGGAATCCGCGATCAGGTCGTCAAAGCTTGGAAACTGGCGAAGGCCGCACCGAAAGCCGAAGAACGTGCGAAAGCCCTCGCGAAATCCGCCGAAGGCAAAAAGCTGACCGAAGTCCTGGCGGGCGAGACCGTCACCGGTGACAAGGACGGACAGGCTCTGACCGTGCTCGCCCCCGAAGAGAAAATCTCGCATTTCACGCTAAGTGGCATGTCCGCTCCAAACGTGAATGCGTTCCAAGGAGGCAACGAACGCCTCGAACTCTCGCAGATCGCCGGCCTCGAAAAGCTCGGAGACGATTTCTTCACCGGCATCGACAAACTAAAGCCAGGGCAGACTGCCGCCCTTCCGAACTTCGATCGTTCAGCGTTCATCGTCGTCCACGTCGCCGAACGCGAGGACATCTCCGCCGAGCAAGACGCTCCGCAGCGCACCGATTTCATGAAGACCTGGCCGGGCAGCCCGCCAGCAAACCAACTCGCTTCGTTCGACTTCGACCCGCTCCGCCGCGAATGGATGCAGTCCATCGAACGCAAATACAACGTGACGTGGCCGACCAAGTAGGGTGGGACCAGCGCAGCGCCAGCCCACCGCCGAACGAAGTCGAGCACACACTGTCCATCATCGTCCTCGGCTCGATCAACACCGACTTGGTGATCCACTCGCCGTCGTTGCCTCGCCCCGGTGAGACGATCCTCGGCGGCGAGTTCTACCGCGCGGCCGGCGGCAAAGGAGCCAATCAAGCGGTCGCCGCCGCGCGGTCTTCGCGCGAGCCGGTGACATTCCTCGCGGCCGTCGGCGACGATTCGTTCGGCCACGAATCGCTTGCAGGATTGCAGCGAGAAAACCTCGACACGCGATTCCTCAAGCTCGTGCCCAATCAGCCGTCGGGAGTCGCTCTGATCCTGGTCGATGCCGGAGGCCAGAACCTCATCAGCGTTGCCAGTGGCGCGAATTTGCATCTCCGACCGGACGATGTTCATGCGGTACCGATCGAGGTCTGGCAGAACGCTCGTGTGTTCGTCGCCTGCTTGGAGTCACCGCTGGAAACCGTCATGGCCGGCCTGCGGCGAGCCAAGCAGCACGGACTGACGACGATCATCAATCCTGCACCGGCCGATCGAGAAATCCTCTTT
>CAZILR010000963.1:0-2389 GCA_964539995.1 uncultured Planctomyces sp. | reverse complement strand
CCACCTCGAAATAGCGTCTGACAACATTTGGTTGGTGGGTCTCGATGACTCGACCCACCCTACGGACTTCTCGTGGCAAAGCTCATTTCTGATCTCGTGCTGCTGCCATCGCGCCGCGCGCTCCTGCCGAAAGCAAGCCGCGCGCGGGAGCCATCCCCAGCAGAGCGAGACGTCGTCCTGCAAGTCCGGCACCGCGCCGCAGAGTTGGAAGCTGCACGCGACCGTGATCTGCGAGACCTGGCCTCGACTTTGCGGGACGCCGCTGAGCAATTCGGTTCGACGATGAAGCCGCAGGACCACGAGCAGCAACGAATTGCGGGCGCGGCGTTGGTGCGCGAAGCGGTGAGACGCACGCTCGGACTGCGGTATCACGGCGTGCAATTGCTGGCGGGACTCGCTCAGGCCAATGGACATGTCGTCGAGATGGCGACCGGAGAAGGCAAAACGATCGTCTCCGCGATCCCCGCGTTACTCGCGTGGCTGGATGGAAAGCAAACACACGTCGCAACACCGAATGCGTACCTCGCCGAACGTGATTGCGAACAACTCAAGCCTGTCTTCGAGATGCTTGGCCTCACAACCGCGTTGCTGCCGGAACGCAACGCCCTTCCCGGCAAGAGAGCGGCCTACGAATGCGACGTTGTCTACGGCACCGGTTATGAATTCGGCTTCGACTATCTTCGCGATCAACTCAGCCTGCGAGCACGACCGCGTGAAAGGCTGGGAGTTCATCTGCTCGATTCCCTGCTCGGCCGCGATTCCCTCGATAAACCGCTCCTGCAATCGCGCCGACAACTGACGGTCGTGGACGAGATCGACAGCGTGCTCATCGACGAGGCGATGACGCCGCTGATCCTCAGCGAAGGTGGTGACGGCCTGGCAGTCCCGACGCCGTATCTCGCAGCTCGCGATCTCGCGGCCGAGTTGATTCGAGGCGAGCACTTTCATCTCGACATCCCCAACCGTTCGGTGCGACTGACCGAGCAAGGACGCGACCGCATCTTCGCCGAACTGAAGCGGCACCCGATTGCCGATCTGCAACGGCCGTGGGATGCGTTTGTCATCAACGCCTTGCAAGCCAAGTACGTCCTGCAACCGGGAGTCGATTACGTTGTCCGGGACGGTGAAATTCACATCGTCGATCAAAAGACCGGCCGCATTTTCAGCGAACGCTCATGGCGCGACGGACTGCATCAGTCGGTCGAAGCGCTGGCCGGAGTCGCGATCACCAACGAGAAGAGTTCGTCCGCGCGGATCACTCGCCAGCGTTTCTATCAGTTGTACGATGCGATCTGCGGCATGACCGGAACAGCCGAAGGTGCCGATACGGAATTCGCCGAGTTCTACCGTTTGCAGACCGTGCTCATCCCGCGACATCGCCCGTGTCGCCGAGTCGATCTACCCGACCGTTTCTTCGCCTCGAAGGATGCGAAGTTCCGAGCGATTGTCGGTGAAGTGCTCGAACGACATCGCTGCGGCCAGCCGGTATTGATCGGTACGCGGACGATCGCCGACAGCGAGATCCTCTCGTCGATGTTGCAGTCCTTGAAGCTGAGCCACGAAGTACTCAACGGTTTGCAAGATGCCGACGAAGCGGCGATCGTCGCCAAGGCCGGGCACTACGGAGCAGTCACGGTCGCGACCAACATGGCCGGCCGCGGCACCGACATCAAACCGGACGAGCGAGCGCTGGCCGTCGGCGGACTGTTCGTGCTCGGTGTCGAGCGAAATGACTCGCGCCGCGTCGATCGGCAGCTCGCTGGTCGTGCCGGCCGACAAGGAGACTTCGGTTTCAGCCGCTTCTTCGTTTCCGGAGACGACGACCTCGTGCAGCGCTACGCCCCCAAACTCTCGAAGCGGCTCCGCAAGAACGCCGGCAAGGACGGCGAGGTTCACGACAACTACAGCCCCATCGTTTTGCAATTCCAACTTCTCGCGGAAGCGCAGAGTTTCAAACAGCGTCGCAAAATGGTCGAACACGATCGCTGGTTGGATGACGTCTTGGCGGGAGTCCTGGGGGAGGGCGGGCAATGAAGAATGAAGAATTGAGAATTAAGAATGGAGAATACGAGGTATGTGCCGCGCCGAGGATCACTCATGCTCCGCACCGCCATTCATTCATCATTCGTCATTCGTCATTCGTCATTCCCGCCGTTCTGCTCCTCCTCGGAGCGAACCGCATCGAAGGCAAGCGGATCGAGGGCTTCACCGAGCCGTCGCAGACAATCGACGTTGCTGCGGCCGAGAACGGCATCGTGCAAGAAGTCCGCGTCGAACTTGGCCAGTCGGTGAAGAAGGGGGAAGTCCTCGGAACCCTCGATGACGAGGTGCTCAAGGCCACGCTGGAGATTGCGCAGCTCAAGGCCAACTCGACCGCTGCGATCGACGC
>CAZILR010000962.1:0-2391 GCA_964539995.1 uncultured Planctomyces sp. | reverse complement strand
GAATCGCTCCGAAATCGCGATTCGCGTTTTCCGTTCTGCCTACGAGTTGGGCATTCGCACCGTCGCGATTTACACGCACGAGGACCGCTTCGCCCTGCACCGTTTCAAAGCGGACGAGGCGTATCAGATCGGCCGCAAAGGGGAGCCGATCAAGTCGTATCTCGACATCGACGCGATCATCGACATCTGCCGGGCACACGGCATCGACGGCATTCACCCCGGCTACGGCTTTCTGTCTGAGAATCCAAAGCTCGCTCAAGCCTGCGAGGACAACGGCATCACGTTCGTCGGGCCGAGCGTCGAGGCGTTGCACAAACTTGGTGACAAAACGATCGCTCGCGAAATCGCGCAGGCCGCCGGAGTCCCGGTGCTCAGCGGTAGCCAGCGAGCAATCGTGAACGCGGACGAGGGGCTCGCGCTCGCGAAGTCGCTCGGCTTTCCGGTGATCTTGAAAGCGGCTCACGGCGGCGGCGGTCGCGGGATGCGAGTCGTCCGCAACGAGACTGACTTCGTCGCTCAGTACGAACAGGCAAAACGCGAATCGCTTTCCGCGTTCGGCAGCCCGGACATTTTCATCGAGAAGTTCATTCAGCGGGCACGTCACATCGAAGTGCAGTTGCTCGGCGACCAACACGGCAATCTCGTGCATCTCTTCGAGCGTGATTGCTCGGTTCAGCGCCGGCATCAGAAGGTCGTCGAAATCGCGCCCGCTCCGAATCTCGACGCGAAGGTTCGCGAGTCGCTCTGCGAGTCGGCCATCAAGATCGGTCAGCATGTCGGCTACTACGCCGCCGGCACGGTCGAATTCCTCGTCGATGCGGACACGAACCAGTTCTTTTTCATCGAGGTCAACCCGCGCATCCAAGTCGAGCACACCGTCACCGAAGAAGTCACCGGCCTCGACGTTGTCAAATCGCAGATTCTGATCGCTCAAGGTGAGCCGCTGTCGGACGAGCGCATCGGCATCCACTCGCAAGCGGACGTACGCACGACCGGCTTCGCCGTGCAGTGCCGAGTGACGACGGAAGACCCGGCCAACAATTTTCTGCCCGACTACGGCCGCGTCGCTCACTACCGCAGCGCCGGCGGCATGGGCATTCGATTAGTCGCCGGTTCGGCGTTTAGCGGTGCGGTCGTTATTCCGTTTTACGATTGGTGGCTGGTGATAGTGACGGCTCGTGGCCGGCGGTTCGAGGACGCGATCAAAAAGCTCGACCGCTGCCTCGCCGAGTTCCGCGTCCGCGGCGTCAAAACGAATATCCCGTTCCTCGTAAAATTGCTGCGTCACCAGACGTTTCAGGCCGGCCTCTGCACAACGCGGTTCATCGACGAGACGCCGGAACTCTTCCAGTTCCCCAAACGACACGACCGAGCCACCAAGCTGCTGACTTATCTTGGTGAAGTCATCGTCAACGGGAACACTCTCTTTGGTGGTCAGCGCCCGCAGCCCGCGCGGCGCGAACCGGCACCGGTCCCGGATGTCAGTCACCTCAATGCCGTCCCGCTGGGGACGCGCGACCGACTGCATGATCTTGGCCCGACCAAGTTCGCGACGTGGGTCCGCGAGCAAAAACAGTTGCTGATGACTGACACGACATTCCGCGACGCGCACCAATCGCTGCTGGCGACACGTCTCCGCACGAAGGATTTTCTGGAGATCGCCGAAGCCTATTCACGGCTTTGCCCGCAGCTTTTTTCGCTGGAGATGTGGGGCGGCGCGACGTTCGACACCTCGATGCGGTTCCTGAAAGAGTGCCCGTGGCAGCGACTCGCGGACATGCGTGAGAAGATTCCGAACATCCTCTTTCAGATGCTGCTGCGAGCCTCCAACGCCGTCGGTTACACGAACTATCCAGACAACGTCGTCCGCGAATTCGTCCACGAGTCGGCGGAGTGCGGCATGGACGTGTTCCGCATTTTCGATTCGCTCAACTGCATCCCGAACATGAAGGTCGCGATGGACGCGGTCCTGTCGGCAACGCCGAGCCACGGTGTGCGGCCGATCTGCGAGGCGGCGATCTGCTACTCCGGTGACATCACGAACCCTGGCCGCACGAAGTACTCGCTGAAGTACTACCTCGACATGGCCAAGCTGCTCGAAAAGATGGGCGCGCACATCCTGTGCATCAAAGACATGGCCGGCTTGTGCAAGCCGCGAGCGGCTCGCGAACTGGTCCGCGCACTCAAACAGGAGATCGGCATTCCGATCCACTTCCATACGCACGACACCAGCGGTATCCAATCGGCGTCGATCCTGATGGCCGCTGAGGAAGACCTCGACATCGCCGACGCCGCGATGGCCCCCATGAGCGGCGGCACTTCGCAGCCGAACCTCAACTCACTCAGCGAGAGTCTGCGGTTCTCGCCGCGTGAGACCGGCCTGAACTCGCA
>CAZILR010000961.1:0-2397 GCA_964539995.1 uncultured Planctomyces sp. | reverse complement strand
TCGGCGATCAGCACCACGCAAGCCGCTCCGAAGAGCGCGAACGACAAGCTCGTTGTCGGCTTGATCGGCTGCGGTGGTCGAGGCAGTCGTGTCGCGGGTTTGTTTCAGAAGTCGCCGAACGTCGAGCTAGCTTACGTCAGCGACGTCGATGACTCGCGACGCGCGGCCGCAGCAAAGGGATTCGGCGTCGCGTCGAACAAGGCCGTCGCGGACCTGCGACGGATACTCGATGACAAGTCAGTCGATGCGGTCATCGTGGCGACTCCCGATCACTGGCACTCGATCGCGTCGATTCTGGCGTGCGACGCGGGCAAGCACGTCTATGTCGAGAAGCCGATCTCGCACAACATCCGCGAAGGGCGACTGCTGGTCGAGGCGTCGGCTCGCAACAAGACGCTGGTGCAACACGGGACTCAAAGCCGCAGCACGCCGATGATGATCGAGGCGATGAAGCTGCTGCGAGACGGCATCATCGGCGACGTGCTGGTCGCCAAGTGCTGGAACATCCAGCGTCGTGGCTCGATCGGCCGAGGACAGGAAACCGATCCGCCGGCCGGTTTCGATTACGACACCTGGGTCGGCCCCGCGACGATGATTCCGTACCGCTCCAACCGCGTCCACAACCGTTGGACGTGGTGGTACCACTTCGGCACCGGCGACATGGGGAACGACGGCGTTCACGACATCGACTACACGCGCTGGGGACTTGGCGTTGAAACGCATCCTACGAAAGTCGCGGCGCTCGGCGGTAAGTTTCACTTCGACGATGACATGGAGTTTCCCGATACGCAGCAAGTCACCTTCGAATACCCCGGCGACGGCAAGCCCGGTCATCGCAAGTTGCTGATCTACGAGCAACGTCTCTGGTCCTCGAACTACCCACACAATACCGATAGCGGAGCCGAGTTCTACGGCACCAAAGGGCAGATGTACCTCAGCCGCCGAGGCAAATTGGAAATTCTCAGCGACCGCAACCAGCCGATACCACTGCCAGCGTCCGTCAAGCTGGAGGGCATGAACGACACGCTGCATGTCCAGAATCTCTGCGACGCGATTCGCGGCACTGCGACGAACACCGCCAACGCTCTGACCGGTCATCTCTCCACGACGCTTTGCCACCTTGGCAACATCGCCACACGCCTGGGCCGCTCACTGACGTTTGATCCGCAGAAAGAACAGTTCGTTGGTGACGAGGAGGCCAATGGCTTAGTCCGCCGCCCGTATCGAGATCACTGGGCGACACCGAAAGGTGCCTAGGCGATCAATGCCGTGAAGTCTTTCACTGTTTCGGTGGATTGGCTTCCTTGACGATCGCACCGTGTTCGTCGCTCATCACGAGGACTGAGAACTTGCTGACGGCGTCGAGGTCATTGGTGTTGAGGCTCGAATAGTCGAAGCGACCGCGAAGGTCAGTGTAGCCATCTTTGTAGAACCGCGATGAGCCGTCCGGACGCTGGGCGTAGACCTTCACATAAGCCTTCGCGATCGGCTTGTTCGTGGTTGCGTGCGTGACCTTCAGTTGGCCGTAGTTTTCGATGAGCTGCACGGACAGCGAGTTCGAGTAGTACGCCTGCGTCTTCGTCTGGCCGCCGCCGGCGATCTCGACGAGCACGTTTTTGTTGTGCAGGTCTTTTGGAAGCTCGACCTTCTTCGCCCCAGCCGTCGGCTGCGCTCGGCGCGGGTCTCCCGACCCCGCCGCTTCGCTGGACCGAAGATCTCCGTTCTTTTCATCAATACTGGAATCGCCGCCACCGTTCGCTGCGGGAGACCTGCGGTCGGGGTCAGCGGCGGGGTCGGGAGACCCGCGCCGAGCGCCGATCTTGCGATCTGCCAGCGCGACCGTGTCCACGCGGTTGGGTTGAATCAGACTGAATTGACCACTGAATTGTTGGACGAACGGGTTGCGGCTGAAGAGCAGTTCGACATCCATCAGGTAGTAGCTGACTTTGACCTCGCCGAGGTTCTGGTGGTTGATCGTGAGCTGTTTCGCCTCGACGGTGAAATCGAAGGTCGGGTCGGTTGCGGCGAGTTGCGTTTGGTCTTGGTTGCGGTCTTCGGTGTCGATCTTCTTCGGGCCGGCTCCGTCGATCTCGTCGAGTTGCGCCTTGATCGAGGCAAACGCATTTCGCCAGCGGTCGACCGGGTAGTCGGTGTATTTGGCGGCGATGGCTCGCGCGAGCTTCGGGTTGTCGGTGAAGAAGTCGAGGTACGCCTGGAAATAGTCGTATTGCAGCCGAGTCGGCAGGCGTTCGGGGTTCACGCGAGCGAACGTCGCCAGCGATTC
This sequence comes from uncultured Planctomyces sp., assembly GCA_964539995.1. GTDB lineage: Bacteria > Planctomycetota > Planctomycetia > Planctomycetales > Planctomycetaceae > SXKJ01. The sequence continues at coordinate 113 of CAZILR010000961.1, read as the reverse complement.
CTCGATGCGGTCCTGCAACAGCAGGTCGTAGGTAACGACCATCAGGTCGTCGTCAGTCAGGCTGCGTTGGTAGGAAAACTCTCGCAGCGAGCGGTGATATTGCTCGTTGAACT
>CAZILR010000960.1:0-2403 GCA_964539995.1 uncultured Planctomyces sp. | reverse complement strand
CTGCGCGAAGCCTTGATCGCCTCTGCCGGCTCGGTCTTGCTCCCGCAATTCCTCCCGCCCGAACTGCAATCCGCTCCGCCCGTCGATGCGGAAACCATCGCCGTGCCGAAGATCGAGCCTGACGACTGGACGCAACTCGGCGCATTCATCGAGTCCGCACTGACCAACCGCGACACCGACGTCTATCGCCGGGCGATCGAATACCTCGACCGCCTGTTGCTCGCCCGCGCGCTGTCTCAATCCAGCGGCCACCAATCCAACGCCGCCACCCTGCTGGGCCTCAGCCGCCCCACGCTCCGCACCAAGCTCCGCGCACTGGGGCTGACGGTCGAGAAAGTCGTCACCCCGGAAAAACAACCGTAACCACAAGCTGCCAGCTTGTGGAGAAGCGTCGGGCAAGTACGCGGATCAGTTTGTCAGCCTCTATTCCGTCGGGCCATCGCCGCGGCGCATTTGGAACGGTTCGCTGAACACGATCTGAGTGATGAGCGTCGAGAACCGGTAGCTGTCGGTGGCGTGCGCTTCGAGAATTTTGTCGATCGCGCAGCGGTCGTAGTAATCGAGGCCACGGCCAATTGCGTAAGTCATCAACTTTTCGGTCAGACAGCGGCTGAATTGTTTGCTGCGGCCTTTGAGGATCGCGATCAGTTCGGTCGAACCGTTGAATTTGTCGCCGCTGGGCAGGATGCCGGAGGCGTCCACGTCGTGCTGACCGTCAAGATCGCGCCAGCGGCCGATGGCGTCGAAATGCTCGAAGCCGAAGCCCAGGTCGTCCATTTGACGATGGCACGAATTGCAGATGGCGTTCTCGCGATGAATTTTCAGTTGCTCGCGCAGCGACGCTCCAGGCTGAGCCTTTTGAGTTTCTTCGAGGCTCGGCACGTTCGGCGGCGGAGGGGGCGGGGCGGTGCCGAGAATGTTTTCCATGATCCACTTGCCACGTTTCACCGGCGACGTGCGGCCAGGGTTCGAGGTCACGGTCAGGATGCTCGCCTGAGTCAGCAAACCGGCTCGGCCGCGAGCGCTGTCGAGCGACACCTTGCGGAACTCGTCGCCGTTCACACCCGCAATGCCGTAATGCTTGGCGAGCCGCTCGTTGACGAACGTGAATTTGCCGTCGAGCAACTCCAGCGTGCTGAGGTCTTCTCGCAAGATGTGATCGAAGAACTTCGTCGTCTCGCGGAGCATGTCGTCGCGAAACTGCGGCGAGTATTCCGGAAACTTCTCCGGATCAGGAGTCAGTTCTTCCAAGCCGCGCAGGTTCAGCCATTGCAACGAAAAATTCTCGACCAGCGCCTCCGAGCGTTGATCCTTCAGCATCCGTTTGACTTGTTGCTGAATCACATTCGGTTTGCGGAGTTCGTTCTTCTCGGCCAGCGTGAGCAGTTCTTCGTCAGGCATCGAACTCCACAAGAAGTACGACAGCCGAGTCGCCAACTCGAATTGCGTGACCTCGTGCCGAGCCTTCGGATCATTCGGGTTCGCATCCGCTTCGACGCGGAACAAGAAATTCGGTGAGCAGAGCACACCCTGCAACGCGAACTGCATTCCGCGTTCAAACGTCTCGCCCTGCGAGACGGCCGATTCGACGAGCGGTACGAAGCGGTTGATTTCATCGTCGGTGACCGGCCGGCGAAATGCTCGTCGCATCAGCGGTCGCAGGTTTTCGCGAGCGGCTTCGGGGAGTGGTCGTGTGGCCGTCGGCGTGGCGACGAGCAGTTTGCGATGCGACTCCGGCAAATCGTCCTCGCGGACATCAAGCGGCCCGGCGACTTCCAGCCAGCCGATGTAGAGGTTGCGGTCCTTGCCGCCGCGAGTCGCCTTCGGATCGTAAAAATCGTTGATGAATTCCGCTTTGAATTGATGGTTGCCAGCCGACAGCCGCAGCTTGAACTCGTACTCGTCTGGTTCACGGCGGCCTTTGACTTCAAACGTGTGAACCGGCTTGCCGTCGATCGAGAATTCCATTTTTGCCAGCTCATTGCCGGCTTGATCGGCGGCGGCGCGGCCGCGCAAAAGGTACTCGCCGTCGCGCGGGAACTTGTGGTCGGCGATGACGTGGCCGGTCGAGTTAATGCCGTAGAACTCCCCTTGATCTTCCGCCGCGCCGCCCGGTTTGAGTTGCTTGCCAGCGAAGTGGACCTTGCGGGACTTCGCAGGGTCGGCCGTGCTGATGACCTTCTCGCTGATCTTCTCGGCCGCATCGAGGTACTTCTCCATGAGCAGCGGCGAGACCGAGAGCACGTCACCAATGTTGTCGAAGCCATAGCCGACGTCGTCTGACGGGAAATCCTTTGCTGGTTCAAAGTCCACGCCGAGCAGATCGCGCACGGTGTTGTTGTACTCGTTGCGGTTCAGCCGCCGCACGGTGACTCGGCCGGGATCGCGTTCGAGCTTGCAGTC
>CAZILR010000959.1:0-2406 GCA_964539995.1 uncultured Planctomyces sp. | reverse complement strand
GTCGAAGGCGCACGCGGTCGGCTTGTCGAGGCTGGCTATCTTCACCGCCTTGATCGAGGTGCCATCAACAACGTCCACGCGGAACAGGCCGCCCGCTTTCGGGTCGCTCCACGAGTAATCGGTCGCGTACAGTTTGCCGGTCTTCGGGCTGTAGGCTAGGCCGGCGATGTCGTTCAGGCCGGTCTTGTAGTTCCTCTTGAGCTTGCCGGTTTCCGGATCGTAGATCGACAGCAGGCTGTCACCCGGTGGCGTCGAGACTTCGCCCATCTGGCCGACGACTAAATCGCCGTAGGGGCCAAAGATGACCGGCACCGGAGCATCGACTTCGGTGGCGACCTTGGTGGCGATCGACAGCTTCAACGCACCCGGCTTGCCGGCTGCGGCGGTGCTCTTGGCGATCCAGCCTTTGGTGTCGTCGCCGTTGCAGGTGATGAAGATCGACTTGCCGTTCGAGGCCACGCCGTAGAAGTTGCCTTCCCCCTTGGCGGATTCCTCGCTGGCCTTGATCGGGCCGAGCGTCGCGACGGCGGCGTCCTCTTTGATCGGCTCGTGATCTTTGTGAGCCGCGTCCTTGCCGACCTTGTAGATGCGGACCAGTTCATCGCCGTCCGGGCGGCTGCCGTCGCCGACGATCAAGTGCTCGTCATCCCAAAACGCCAAGCCGAGCGGGCCGATGTTGTACTTCGGCCCTTTGCCGTAGATGTCGGTCGGGAACCCGCTGATCTCGACGTGAGCCTTGCCGCTCTTCGGATCGAGCCGATGCACGCCCTTGTGATCGGCGATAAAGACATGCCCCGTCGCCCCCTGCACAGCCACGCCGCACGGGTTATCGAGGCCGCTCAACACCGTCGTCGGCTTCGCATCTTGAGCGACCGCCGTCAGAGCGATCGAACCACACAACAAAAACGCCATTGATCGAAGCATGAGAATTTCCTTTTGGTTGGAGCTTGGTGTCATTGTCAATCTTGTTATCCACGAAATTGATGATCGCTACGAATGGATGCTAGCGATTCTCTTCACACACATACGGAGCAGCCACCGACTTTTCCCAATCCGTCAGAGTTCCATAAAAACTCATCGAGGCAAAGCCGTATGGTGCGCCGAACAGTCGTTGCAAGGAACTCGCCGCGAGAAATGGCGTGCGGTTCCACTCTTTATTGGGCTTATTCGCCTCACAACTGTCCGCCAGGATCTTGCGAAGTCTTCTCTCAACCTCTGCGGATGCGCATGGAGGGCGAGCCCATTTCTGCTTTGGTTTATTGGCGTCGCAACTGACGGCGAGATTCTCGCGGAGCTTTTTCTCAACCTCCGCCTGTGCCCACCCAATGTCATTGATGCAGCTAAAGACGCCATCGAGAATCGACGCGGAAAGACTTTTCTTTTTTGCGGTACCATGCGGGAATGCATCCAACTCGACTGCCAAATCGAGAAGCGGCAACACCGCCACTGTGCCCAATTCGAGTAATCGTGAAAGTGCGACATCCTCTTTCCATTTGTTGTCGCGCAACAGACAAGGCTTACTTTGAGAGAACTCGCTGATTTCACGAATCCAAAACGAAACTTGGTCTTTCAGGGGTAGCGTCTCGATTTTCTGGAACGCCGCATCACGTTCCTGTTTCAGTGCCGCAAGTTCCGCTTTGGTTGGTTTGTGAAAGAACAGCTTTCGAGACTTCAACCGCTTGAGCTTTGCTGCCGGTAAGCTCTCTTTCGCGTCTTGATGAACCCAGAAACCAGACCAGTCGGACGCAACGACGACGAAATCATCTGTCGTGTCGAGTAGCCCCTGCCAGTCAACGCCATTGAGCGACACTGCAACTCGCCACATCATCCGACGAAACGGCAGCAATCCGACATCGTCGTCACTGTAATCGTCGGCATCCGTGAGTTCGTCGTAGCAACGCTCGATCAACGCTTTTGCTTTTGGGTCGTCGAGCGTGATCTTCTGGAAGAAATCGCCGCAGTCAGTCAATTCCTGCTGTGGATTCCAAATCGCATGGCTGGCGTCGGGGCCGCGTCGCTCGATAGCCCAGTGCCGTGCGCCTTCCCCCGCGACGATCAAGTACGGCATGTGATCGTCAGTTGTCGTGTCGATGTAGCAAAGGAAAAGCCCGTAGGCTGGCTGCGACTGTTTGAGCGTTTGCAAGCTGCGCGGAATCAGCGTCAGTAGCGACGTCTCAATCTCGGCAAGAAGCGAGTCCATCTGCAACACCGTTCTACTCTCGACGACACCAGGCTTGGTTACTTCGGCAACTCCGGAGCCTTGTGGTCCGGGTAGTCGGGGCTGCTGAGTCCTTCGGTCATGAACTTCACGAGATCAGCCTTTTCACCGGGCGCGATCTTGATGTTGAAGATTTCTTCGTCGAGCCACTCGTTGGGGATGCCTCCTTTGGCATAGTGATCGACGAC
>CAZILR010000958.1:0-2406 GCA_964539995.1 uncultured Planctomyces sp. | reverse complement strand
TTCAGCACGTCGTCCTGCCGAGGCATTACCTCGCCCGCAACCCGCATCTCGCGGCGCGCTCGCCGCTCAACGACGTCGCCGAATCGGGGGACACCGTTCCCGTCTTTCGTCGCAGTCCACCGGAACCGTGGCGAGTGATGAATGCTCGCCGATTGGCGAACGACGCCACGCTCGCCTCACCGCGCAGCGAATCCGTCGCGGCTGGCTACATGACCTCCGCCGCCGGCCTGACCGTCTATCGTGGCTCCGCCTATCCGAACGAGCTGTACGGCACAATCTTCCTCGGCGAAGTCGCCGGCAACCTGATTCATCATCAGGTGCTCAAACCCAACGGCGTGACATTCACGTCAACTCGCTCATCCCCCCACACCCCTCGTGGGGATGGCTCGCGGGTCTCTGCACGACTCAACGACAAGTCCGGCACAGATTCAGTAGTGCAGAGACCCGCGAGCCACCGGGACAAGCCGGGTGGGGTGGAGGACCGTTCGGAGTTCCTCGCCTCGACCGACAATTGGTTTCGGCCGGTCAACTTCGTCAACGCTCCCGACGGCACGCTGCACGTCGTCGATATGTACCGCGAAACCATCGAGCATCCCTGGTCGATTCCCGATGACATCAAAGCCCAACTCGACCTCGAAAGCGGCCGCGATCGAGGCCGCATCTACCGCCTCGCGCCGACCGGGTTCGCACCTCCGCAATCGCCTCAGCTCGGCAACGCCACGTCGTTCAAACTGGTTGAGCTGTTGCAAAATCCGAACTCGTGGTGGCGTGACACCGCGCATCGGCTGTTGCTCGAACGGCAAGATGACTCCGTCGTCCCGGCACTGCGAGAACGACTGCTCGATCGAGTCGAGAAGACGTTCCAGAGTCGCGACTTGTCCGTGACCGCGCGGCTGCACTCGCTATGGCTGCTCGCTGGAATGAGTGAGCTGTCGGACGACGATCTGTTGGCCGCGCTCGACGACGCGCACCCACGCATCGTCGAAGCCGCCATCGCCTTGGCCGAGCCGCGACTGGCGACGAACGAATCGCTGCGAGACAAGGTCTTACACGAACTCGGAGGGCTACTGGACGACCGCGCGCGGATGCAAGTGGCCTTCTCGCTCGGTGCAATCGTTCGCCGACCCGACGGCGCGATTGACGAAACCGTCGTGCAGCGTCTCGCCGGGCTGGCCCATCAAGTTGGCCAGGACGATTTCGCTCGCGCGGCCGTCCTGAGTTCGTCGGCCGAGATTGCGCCGCAGATGCTGGAATTGCTGCTCACCGACAAGCAGCAACTCGGCACCACTCCGGCGATCCGTGATCTCGCGCGAGTGCTCGGTGCTCGTGCCAAAGCGACCGAACTGAATGCCTTCTTCGCGTTCGTCGCGCGACCGCACCCCGCGCGTCCCAAGCTGACGCTCGCGGACTCGATATTGATCGAGCCGACTCTGGGATTGGGCGAAGGCTTGCAGCGATCCAACAAGTCTCTGGCCGACGTCTTGGTCGGATCGAACTCGCCCGGAGCGAAGCAGATTCAAGCTTTGATCCGCCACAGTCTCACCACGCTGGCAGACTCCACCGCCGAGCCGTCTGTTCGTTTGCGGTTCGCCCCGCTGCTCGGTTTCGTCAGTTTCGAGCAAGCACGAGACGTATTGGTTGGACTGCTGTCATCGAACCAGCCAGCCGAAATCCAAGCCGTCGCCACGCGGGTGCTCGGCAGTCACCGTCAAACGGACGTCCCACCGCTGCTGCTCGCCGCCTACCGAAAACTCTCCGCAGCCGCGCGCGGCGAGGCGGTCGAGGCGTTGCTCTCTCGGCCCGAATGGCATGTCGCGCTGCTCGACGCGATCGACGCTGGCACGATCAAGCCGGCTGAGATTCCGCACGTCCGCCGCAACGCCTTGGTCCGCAGTGCGAATGCCGCCGTGAAGGAACGCTCGGTCGCGATGTTCCGATCGCTGATCGAGTCCCGGCAGAAAGTCGTCGACAAGTACCGAGACGCTCTGCCGAATCTGAAGTCTGACTTTGCGAAGGGCGAAGCGGTCTTTCGTCGCGAATGCCAAGCCTGCCATCGAGTGAACAACATCGGCACCGAGATTGGTCCGAGCCTCGCCACGATTCGCCACCGTGCTCCCGAAGAGGTCTTGCTGCACATCCTCGACCCGAACCGCGAGGTCGGTCCGAACTTCGTGGCCTACGCCGTCGAGACCAACGACGGCCGAGTCCTCACCGGCCTGATCGTCGAAGACACCGCATCGAGCATCACGCTCATCCGCACCACCGGCACTCGCGAGACGATCCTGCGTTCCAACATCGAAGAGATCGCCGCCACCGGCCAATCCCTGATGCCGCCGGGCTTGGAAGACCGAGTCACCCCACAAGAGATGGCCGATCTGCTGGCGTTTCTACTGCCACAGAAATAGC
>CAZILR010000957.1:0-2411 GCA_964539995.1 uncultured Planctomyces sp. | reverse complement strand
ACCCACCCTACGATTAACGCGAGGTCCACCGCTGATTATGGTAGTCGCGACGGGAGAGCTTCGATGCGTCGTCGCGAGTGGCTGAACATGACCAGCGGTACCAGCCTCGCCTATTTGGGCGAGGTCTTGCGGCAGCGGCCTGCTCAGGCGGACGAAGGCTCGCGAGGGGTGGGCTTTGGTCGTGCGAGATCGGTGTTGGTCGTCCTCGCGAGCGGCGGGCAGAGCCAGTTGGAGACGTTCGATCCGCGCCCCGATGCGCCGCTGGAAGTGCGCGGCCAGTTCGGTGCGATCGAGTCGTCTGTCCCCGGCACGTTTCTGTGCGAGCATTTGCCTCGGCTGGCGAAGCTCGCGCATCGGTACGCCATCGTGAAGTCGATGTCGCACGACGACCTCGATCATGGTTCGGCGCTGTATCTGACGCTGACCGGTCAGTATCACCAGCGGTTGTCCTCGAACCCTCCGCCGCGCGAAACCGATCAGCCCTTCTTCGGCTCGGTGTTGGAACAGGTGCGGCCGAGATCGAAGTTCTTGCGGACGTCGGTGCTTGTGAATGGTCCGGCACTCGTTCCGTTTGAGCCGGGGCCGGGTCAGTTCGCGGGATTGCTCGGCCGACGATTTGATTCGCTGGTCATCGGCGACATGACGACCGATCAGCCCGCGATCCCGGGGTTGGAGCGGCTGGAAGAAATGAACTCAGAGCGGCAAGCGATCCGCCGCCAACTGCTCAACCAGTTGGAACCGATCAGGCCGCAAGCCGCTCAGCCGACCATCGACATGCAGACGCTTTATCAGCAAGCCTATGAGATGCTCGACCGACCGGCCGCGCGACAGGCGCTCGACCTGGACGCGGAACTTGCGAGCGTCCGCGACCGCTACGGCCGGCATCGACCGGGGCAAGCGTGCTTGCTCGCACGACGACTAATCGAGGCCGAGGTGCCGCTGGTCACGGTCGTTTGGAACCACTCGAACCGCGGCCAAGACCTGTACCCCAACGACGCCGAACAATTCGGCTGGGACACACACAACGACATCTTCGAAGTGATGGGTGGCAGCTTGCTTCCGCGTTTCGATCAAAGTTTTTCAGCGCTGCTGGAAGATCTCGATCAGCGCGGATTGTTGGAGACAACGCTCGTCGTGTGTCTGGGCGAGTTCGGCCGCGCACCGTTGGTCGCGGTCGAATCGAAATTCAAGGGAGCCTCCGCCGGCCGCAAGCATTGGGCGGCCGCGTACTCGATCGTCATGGCCGGAGCGGGCGTGCGCGGCGGAACAACAGTCGGTGCGACCGACCGACAGGCCGCCTATCCGATCAGCACCAAGTATGGCCCGTGGGATGTCACCGCCACGATCTTCCACGCGCTGGGGATCGACCCCTCCAGTCATTTCTACGACAGCGCGAACCGCCCATACCCGATCAGCAGCGGGCAGCCGATCGCGGCGTTGTATTCGTGAGTTTCTCAATTATTTCTCGGCCTGCACGTCGAAGCAAAATAGCAGCTCCTGATCGCGCAGGAATAATCGGCCGCCGGAGACGATTGGCGGTGTCCAGATGCCGCCTCTCGGCTTTCGCTGTTTGGTTTGCTGAGGGATGCGGAAGCGGCCTGACTCTTTCCAGCCTTCTTTGCTGGCGTCGATGAGTACCGTCGTGCCATCGCTTTCGTCGTAGCAGTACAAGCGGCCGTCGGCACAAGTGACGGAGCCGGCTCGCAGTTTTTGTCGCTCGGACCAAACGATGTCGCCGGACTGCAAGTTCTGGCACATCCACCCGCGATTCTCGCCGAAGCCGAAGAGATGCTCGCCGACCAGCACGACATTGCCGTGATGGTTCGACAAGTTCTTATTGTTGTAAACCGATTCAGCTTTGAAGGCGTCGCCCTCTTTGGTAACGCGGATCAACTCGCAGCCATGACTGGCTCCGACGGTGACGTACACAAACGAACCTTGAATGATCGGCGAGTTGACGACTTCGGTGCCGTAAGGCCGCGCTGGCCGATAGGTCCACAACATGCGGCCATCCTTCGCGGCAACGCCGAAGAGAGTGCGGTTCGTGAGCACCACATACTGCCGCACGCCGTCGATCTCTGCGATCATCGGCGAGGTATACGCCGCTTGATCGGTCTCGCTGCTGCGCCACAGGACTTCGCCGGTCTTCTTGTTGAGCGCCGCCACCGTTCCCTTCGGGCCGCCGGGAACGCAGACCAACTGCTCGCCATCCACGAGTGGCGACCAAGTGAATCCCCAGCCGAGCTTCTTCGGACCGCCGCCGATCGGGTTCACTTCGGCCTCCAAGTCCACCGGCAGATCCTTGCGCCAAACTTCCTTTCCAGAGGCTACCTCAGCGCAGATCAAGCTCCCGTTGCCGCCAAGTGCATACACCAAATTGCCATCGACGGTCGGTGTGGAATTCGGACCCG
>CAZILR010000956.1:0-2412 GCA_964539995.1 uncultured Planctomyces sp. | reverse complement strand
CCGACACCCACGACAAACACCGCTCCGAGTCGGCATCCTGCGCCTCGTCAAACACCTGCCGCAAGCGGTCGTCGAAGGTGGGTTCGGTATTGGTCATTGGTCATTGGTGTGTCGGTCATTGGTCATTGGTGTGTCGGTCATTGATCAATGACCAACGACCAATAACCAACGATCAATTGCGTTCATTCGAAGCGGGGCGTGAAATCACGCACTCTAAGGTTACTTCAAACTCGTCGCCGGCACTTTGCCATCCAGATACCGCCAGTTCTTCAGCCAGAAGATCAGGTCGGCCATTTGTTGCGGGTTGATGTTTTTCTCGACGCCGACGGGCATCAGCGACAGGCCGGTGTTGCGGAGTTCGTCGATGTCGCTGCGCAGGAGCGTCAACACTTTGCCTTCGGGTTGCTTGAGCGTGATCGAGTTCGAGGTCTCGGCGGCGATCACTCCCGATTCGGTCTTGCCCTCCTTCGTCACGACGGCATAGGCGAAATAGTTGGCGTCGATGGCTCGGTTGGGGTCGAGGATGTCCAGCAGCAGTTGCTCCGGCTTTTTGGTGCGTGTGTCGGAGATGTCCGGCGCGACGTTGACGCCGAGTTCTCCGACGCGATGACACGTCACGCAATTCTTCTGAAAGACCTCGCGGCCCCGCTGCGGATCGGCCTTGAGCGTCAGGGCCGGCTGATACGCTTCGAGCACCTCCTTGCGGCTGGCGGGAGCGGCGGCGGCCAACACCTGCTTGGCCTTCTCCCGCACCGCCTCATCCTTCGATTCCGTCAACTGCTTCGCCCGCACCGGATCAATCTCGGTGGCCGCGATCCGCCCCTCCGCAATCGCCCCCAACAACGCCAACTGCCGCTCCTTCGGCACCAACAACGCCGCCAAGATCGCCCGACGAATTGCGGGAGTTTCGGAGCGATAGCGTTCGATGAGCCAAGCATCGACTTCGGGGCGACGCACCGATGCAAACGATTCGACAGCGGTCAATCGGAGAGTTTGATTGGACTCGCTCTCCGCGAGTTGCTTCAGAATCTCGAATGCTTTGTCGTCCTTGAGATGTGGCAACAGCCGAATCGCAATTCGCCGCCTCGGCAAAGACAAATCCGGATCATCTTGTTCGACCGCTTCCCCTTTGAAGACCGCACGCCACTTTTGCCGATCACGAACTTTCTCACCGTCATCGTCTTGATTGACCGCTTGTCCGTTGAGGATCGCCTTTGTCGCAAGTTTTGCCAGTGCTTCAGCGGAGTCGGGACTGAACTTATCGAGTGGGCGATTCAATTCGTCACGCCGTTGCGATGTTCCTTTTGCGATTCCGAGAAGTCCGGACGCCGCGATTTGAAAACTGTTGATCCCTTCTCCGAAACCAGTGAGATCTTCGGCCGATGCGAGGCTGAGCAAAGTGATTGAACGTGCCAAATCGGCGTGAGTTCCATACTTGCCTACTTGCTCACCGATCGCAAAAAACATTTCGGCTAATCCGCCCCACGCGTCGATGCCTTCCCCACCGCGACAGCCGGTCGGCGAACTTGCACAGTGGCTGAAGCGATGCGCCTTAAGCTCGATGAGTGCGAATAGGAAGTCGGGCGCGGACTCCGCCACTGAACCAATCATCGCAAGTCGCACCCACGGATCGTCGATTGCTCCACCGAAGTGTGAAGCAATGAAATCGCTCCTCGCTCCGGATGACGGTGCCAGTGCGTGCCAAGTTTGAATGACCTGCAAGTCGTCTGCACCAGACTTGAATAGGAATTGCAAGGCAATTGCAGCGGATCGGTCATGTGTTGCACGATCGGCTGATTCGTCTAATACGTTCGCCGTGAGACGTCTGAGGATCAGTCGATCTAGCTGAGGGGCGTTTCGACTATTTAAGGCACGGAGAGCGGCAAACCCTGGGAGTAATTCGGAGAGTCTTGGCGACGCCCAAATCGACGAGCATAGGGATGCCGTAAACTCACCGCGTACTTCGAACTCGCTGGCTTCTAACTCCTGCAACTGAGACTTCAGGGAAGTTATTCCGCTTTCACGAATCAAATGTTCGTGCAACAGACGCGAAGCCGTTAGCCGATACCATCCACCACCGAGTTCGTTGTCGTCGTTCAAATAGTAGAATGGCGTTGCCCGCAGCTTCTCGAGTCTTGGTCGAGCGGCAACATCGGGGCGAAACGCTAATTTGCGCTTATCTCTGATGCGATAGATGCGTCCCTTGTCGTTGCCGAGCCAGGTGTCGGGGCGGTTTTTCAATTCGTCGGGAACCCATTCGGGGTGCTCGATCACGGCGCGGTACATGTCCACGACGTACAACGCTCCGTCGGGACCGTTTTGCAAATCGACCGGCCGGAACCAGTCGTCCCGCGACGCCAGGAAATCTTGCGTTTCCGTAGCCGTCACGTTCCGCGTGACGAGCCTTTCGGA
>CAZILR010000955.1:0-2414 GCA_964539995.1 uncultured Planctomyces sp. | reverse complement strand
AGCCGGCTGGTGTACCGCAGCCTGAAGCTGGCGAAGATCGACGAGACGCTGGCTCGGTTCGCAACCAAGTTCACCTGGTGGGGAATGCTGGTGCTGGGCTTGGTCGGATGCCTGGAAACATTCGACGTGAAGACCACCAGCTACGCGGCCGCCATCGGGGCCGTCGGCTTCTCGATCGGCCTGGCTTTTCAGGGAGCATTGGGCAACTTCGCGGCCGGCATCATGCTGCTGGTCTTTCGGCCGTACAAAGTCGGAGACGTGATCATCGTCGGTGGCCAGACGGGGAAGGTCGATGAGATTGACCTGTTCTCTACGACGCTCGACACCCCGGACAACCGCCGGATTATGATTCCCAACGGCTCGATCTTCGGCAACACGATCGAGAACACGTCGTACCATCAGACTCGCCGAGTCGAGGTCGCCGTTGGAGCTGGATACGCCGCCGACATCGACCAGACCTACGAAGTTCTGATGCGAGCCGTCTGCGCCGTCCCCGGCATTTTGTCGGAGCCAGTCCCTGAAGTCGTGCTGCTCGAACTGGCGGACTCGTCCGTGAATTGGTCCGTCCGAGCCTGGGCGACTGCCGCCGATTTCGGTTTGGTCAAACAACGCACAATCCGAGCCGTGAAGCTCGCAATGGATCAAGCGGGCATCGAGATTCCGTTCCCGCAAATGGATGTGAATCTGAGAGGTCCAGCATCGGCGAGCCTTGTGCCGAACTCTGTGCGAAAGTCTGCATAAGTCTTCAGGGACCAGTCATGCGTTGGACGCTTATGCTGGCGATGCTCTCGCTCACTGGTTGCCGGTGGATGGGGACGTATTCGCCGCTTGGGCCGCTCGAACGCAAGCTGGTGTATCACCCTCAGGTTTATCCTGAGGGGAATTGGAGTCCTCCCACATCCAACACAGAAGATGTTTGGTTTGAAAGCCGAGACGGCACTCGGCTGCACGGCTGGTTCTTGCCACATCGTGCCCCGCGAGCAGTCGCGCTGGTTTGTCATGGCAATGCTGGCAGCATCGCCGGACTGCAAGAGTCGCTGATCCGTCTCAACCAACGTCAAGAACTCGCGGTGATGGCTTTCGACTATCGCGGCTTTGGGCGGTCGAAAGGAGTGCCTTCCGAAGCTGGGCTACTCGCAGACGCGCGAGCCGCTCGCGATTGGCTCGCGAAGCGAACTGGCGTCAGCCATGAGGACATCGTGTTGATGGGCTATTCGCTTGGCGGAGGTGTCGCAGTCGATCTCGCGGCGAAGGATGGCGCTCGTGGATTGGTCTTGTGGAGCACCTTCTCGAATCTGCCCCAGACCGCCGCTCATCATTTTTCGTGGCTCCCGACGAATCTGCTGATGACTCAGCGATTCGATTCGCTTGCAAAGATCGACGACTATCACGGCCCACTGCTGCAAAGTCATGGTGATGCGGACACGATCATTCCGTTTAAGCTTGGCCAGCGGCTTCATCAAAAGCATTCCGGCCCCAAGCAATTCATCAGGATCCCCGGAGCCGGACACCTCGATGCGGATTCCGAGGAATACCAACTCGCGCTCTCGGAGTTCTTGCAGCAACTGAAGCCACCACATCAGCTCGCCCACAACATGGATGCCGACCTCTGATGAGCAACTCGACTCAACTCCCGTTGCCTCAATAGCCGATTTTTCGATACCGTCCGATTCCTTCCTGAGGATCGTCCTGATTCTCAACGGCCTCTCGTCTTCATAGATCATTGCCTTTCGCCGTCCTGGCGAGAGACACCAATCCCCTCGCACAACCCACCTTTCGGAGACTGCGCATGTTCCTGCTCAGGCCGTTTCGGCTGTTTTTCAAGGCACTGGTCGTGGATGCCACGCCACGACAGATGGCGTTGGGATTCGCGTTCGGTGTGCTCGTAGGGCTTGTGCCGAAGGGTAATCTGCTGGCCATCGGGCTGATGATGTTGATGTGCTCGCTGCGAGTGAACCTGGGGGTCGGATTGGCCACGGTCTTTGTGACCTCGTGGGCCGGAATGCTGCTCGACCCAATCACGCATCGCATTGGCGAGGTTCTGCTGAAGAGTGAAACGCTCCTGCCGTTGTGGGAGACGATGTACGACACAGCGCTGCTGCCCTGGACCGACTTTAACAACACGGTCGTGCTCGGCAGCTTTTCGCTGGGGCTGGCTGCATTCCTGCCGCTGTATTTCCTCAGCCGGCCAATCTTCGGATTACTGACGCCGCGACTGGTGACATGGGCACAACGATTCCGATTGGTCTCACTACTCTGGGGCGGCGAACTCACTGGCAAGGTGTGTTGAGTTTTGAAGTTTGAGATTTGAAATCGCACATCGTTCAAGGATGAACTCATGCGTTGGACCTACCTGCTGCCGCGAGCGATCTTGATCGGCCTCGTGTGGGCATTTTTTCAATACGGCTTCGATC
>CAZILR010000954.1:0-2419 GCA_964539995.1 uncultured Planctomyces sp. | reverse complement strand
CGGTTCGGAAGTGCAAGAAACGCCCCGAACCGGACGCTAGCGCGTTCCGGCTGATTTTCCTGTGGTGATTCGCCACCGACACAAATCACGCCGGATGGCAAAGCCGGGGCACGGATGAAGACAAACTGCAGCGACTACGGTACGGACACGAGTCGAGTGAGCACCGACTTCACCGATTCTTCGCACGGCCCGGTGAAGGACCAGGATTGTTCGTAGCCGCCTCGGTCTGACCGGTATAGTCCCACGAATCCAAGGAGGCGACGAATGCAGAGCAGGCCAGCCATGCGTGATTCCATTTGTCGACTCCTGCCATTCGTTGGACTCCTTGGCTGGCTGATGTTTCCAGGCTTTGCCGACGAGCCTGCATTGCCGATCAAGCGGGTGGGGTTTGACCGCTGGATTGTTGAGCGTCAGCGTCTGCTCGACGATCCGAGTGTCATTGCTTTCTACGACCTCCAAGAGGGCGCGGGGACTGTTTTGAAGAACAAGTCCAAAGTGGGAGCCGCGTTGGATGGGACCATTCACGACGCGAGTTGGGAACAGGGCCGGTGGCCGGGCAAGAAAGCGATTCGATTCAATGGCAAGTCGAGCCTCGTCGAGATTGCCACTCATGAGCTGCTCTGTCCCCTGGATCGCAAACGGGGAGGCGGCGGCGAGTTGACCATCGAGGTATGGATGCTGGCCAAGGTCTGTGGCAACGGGGGCATCCTGGACAAGTCCTCGAATGGGACGGCGGCGAACTCACCTTACGCGATCTGGATGAGCGGCTCGCGGCTGGTCGCCTACATGGGGCGGCAATCGGGGGGAAAAGTCCTGGTCACCGCGGATGACGATGTGATGGACAAGGACCAGTGGATTCACATGGCGATCACGATCGACGACCAGCGAATGTCGATCTATCGAAACGGTGTGCGAGCGGGCTTCGTGAAACGGGACGCCGTCGAGATTTCGGACAATGGCCAGCCGCTGCTGATCGGTGCCATCGGCAAGGGGTATTGGCCGTTCAACGGCTTGATGGATGAAGTCGTCATCCACAAGCGAGCGCTGACCGACGTTGAAATCGAGCGCCGCGCCGCGTTCGTGCCGGATGTCATCGAACCGGCCGGCCCGCCTTCCATCACGCTGCTGTCGCCTCGCGGCGGTGAGAGCCTGAGCGGCGGAAGTTGGCATCGCATCCAGTGGACCTCTCAGAAAGTCAGCCCGCGCGATCTCGTGAGAATTGAATGGAGTGGCGATGACGGCCAGGCGTGGACAGAGATCGCCCCGTCCGCGCCCAACACGGGCGAGTTCGTTTGGCAGGCATCCACGACACCATCGGCTCAATGTCGCGTGCGCGTTTCCGCCAGCCCGTCGAAATTGGCCGCCCAGAGCGATCGTCCGTTTTCGATTGTCTCCGCAGAGGACGTTCCCAAGTACGAATGGGTCAAGGTGACATTGGCCGCCCCCTTCGCGCCACGCGACGGTTTGGGCGTACTCGATTTCAAAGGGCGCATGTGGCTGCTGGGGGGCTGGAATCCCATCGACAAGCAACACTTCCCTCGCATCTGCAACAACGAGGTCTGGAGTTCTCAGGACGGCGCGGCCTGGATTCTCGAAAAGCAGAATACGTTCAAAGACAGCCAGTTCGATGCTCGAATGGATTGGGAGGGGCGGCACACGGCGGGGTACGTCGTGCATCGGGACAAGATGTGGATCGTCGGTGGCGACTCGAATCAGGGGCATCATCAGCCCGACGTGTGGAACTCGGACAACGGCAAGAATTGGAAGCTGATCAATCCCGCCGCACCGTGGGGTCAGCGAGCGTTGCATCACACAGTCGCTCACGCCGACAAAATTTGGGTGATGGGGGGCCAGACGATGCCGAATCACGTCCAATCGAACGAGGCGTTCTATCGCGACATCTGGACGACCACCGATGGTGCCGAGTGGACTCAGGTCACGCCGCGCGAGCCGTACTGGTCCGCTCGCGGCATGATCGGCGGAAGCGCGGTCTTCCAGGATCGAATGTGGATTCTGGGTGGCGGCACCTACGACACACCGGAAACGCCCCGTCGGAAATTCTTCAACGATGTCTGGAGTTCGTCCGACGGGATCAACTGGATTCGCCATCTCGAAAAAGCGCCGTGGGAGCCGCGTCAATATCATGAGGTGGCCGTGTTCGATGGCCGCCTGTGGGTGCTGGAGGGCTATGGTCCCGAAAAGAAACCCGCCAATCGAAACGATGTCTGGCACTCCGCCGATGGCGTGAACTGGCACCCGTTGCCCAACACTCCCTGGCACCCGCGCCATGCGGCGGGGATCGTTGTGTACGACAACGCCCTGTGGATGATCGCCGGCAACAACATGGCCCCCGACGTGTGGAAGCTCCTGCGAAAATAAACATCCAACCCCTTTCAGCCGGAACGCGCTCGCGTCCGGT
>CAZILR010000953.1:0-2421 GCA_964539995.1 uncultured Planctomyces sp. | reverse complement strand
ATCATGGCCGCCTTCGAGGCGGCGTGCCTGCGTTGGATGATCAAGGGCGAGCAGCCCGGCCTGTTCGGGATGACCATCAACAACGATGCCTGGCGCGTTTGGGGCGTCTATTGGTGTTGGCTGGTGGCACACACGGTCGTGTCGTTCGTGATGTACTACATCATCCCGAAATTTAAGGCGATCTTTTATGGCTTCGGTACCGAATTGCCTTGGGTGACCGTGTCCCTCATCAACCTTGCTGACCTCTGTGTGGATTGGATGCCCCTCTTGCTTCCGTCCTTTGTGATGCTTTCCGTGGTCTTGCTGCGGTCGTGCGGCGAGGCGTATCTGCGTGGTTGGTCGGAAACGTGGCTGGCGTGGAAATTAGGCTTTGGCCGGCAAGCGGAAGTCCCTCGTCTGTTACGGCGGCTGCGCGGCGCGGTGGTGGCCAAGATGCCGTGGCCGACGGCGCTGCTGCCGATGGTGCTCAAGCATCCGCAAGACGACATTCGTTCGCGACTAGAACGCGTGTTGGGTCGCATCACCGCTGGCATGGAAGTCTGGCCGGCCCTGCGCGATGCGGGACTGTTGAACGCTCGCGATGTCAGCCTGCTGGAGATGGCCGAACGAGCCAACAATCTGGAATGGGCGTTGGCCGCGATGGCCGAATCCAAAGAACGCTCGCTGCTGCATCGGTGGCAAATGGCGCAGACACTGTCGGTTCCCGTGTTCACGGTCGCGGCCGGTGTCCTGGTGATGCTGATCTGCGTGGCGTTCTTCCTGCCGCTGGTCAAGCTGTTGAATGATTTGAGTTGAGAAGACTAACCCGAAGCGCCAGCGAGGGCGGGCGCTCCGAAAGACATGGCTTGGAAACGAATGACGGTGAAGCGTTCGCCCTCGCTGGCGCTTCGGGTTAGTTTGGTCGTGCCTGTCAAGGTACTGCCACAAAGACAATTGGATGTGACATGCGACGACGAATTCACAACGTGGGGCAGGTTTTCAACCTGCCCGCCCTGAACGGGCAGGTTGAAAACCTGCTCCACGGATCATCGCGTGCCGGCTTCTCGCTATTGGAGATGTTCGTGGCGGCGGTGGTCTTCGGCACGGCGGTGGTCACGTTCTTGCCGATGATGCAAACGGTCGGCTTTCAGCAGCGTTTAGCCGGCCAACGGTTGCTGGCGCTGCGTGAGGCGGAGAATTTGCTCGAACATCTCACACCGCAAACTTGGAGTGAACTGACTCAAGAATTCGTGGAGTCGCAGTCATTGTCCGATGAGGCCAAGTCGCGGTTGCCGCAGCCGGAATTAGACATCGATGTGACCGAACCCGCCGAGCCAGCCGCCTCGAAGCAAGTCACGGTTCGCGTGAGTTGGACTCCGCGACCCGGTCAGGCACCGCAGTCGGTTCGTCTCGTCGCGTGGTTCTTCAACACGAAGGAGCAGCCATGAGACACGGCACATCGAGGAATCCGCATCGCCGCTCCGGGATCACGCTGACGCAGATGCTCGTGGTGATCGCCCTAACCAGCGTGATCACCACGGCGGCGATTTCGGTCATCATCACGATGCTGCGTCTGGAAGGACGCACGATGCAGGTCTGGATGACTCAGCAAACGCTGCTGCAACTTGGAGACGATTTTCGCGACGACGCTCACGCCGCGCAATCTGCCGAAATCCGTACACAAAATCAGGCCGTCACGCTGATCTTTCGGAGTGGCGCAACGGATGCGAAGTCGGTGGCCTACATCTCGACGGAGAGCCAGGTCATTCGCCGCGAAACGAACGGCGACAAACTGCTGCGGACGGAGACGTATCGGTTGCCGGATGGGGAAGTCCTCTTTGGCGGGATCGGTTCTGGTGATGAGCCGCTCCTTTTGAGTCTTGGCCAAAGCGTGCGGTTGACCTGTCGGCGGCCGAACGTCGAGGCGATCAATCGCCGCACGCCGGCTCCGCGACACGACGAGCATGTCATCGCGGTCCTCGGCCGCGACCACCGTTGGGAGAAGCGTGTCACGGAGTGATCTGACAACGTAGCTGCCTTGCGGGAGCGAGACCGCCACGTTGAGCGTTGAGTGTTTAGAAATCTGACGATTCACCGGGACTTGAAATACATGCGAGTTCTTCTTTCGAGACGACCGAATACAGCGCCGCTCCGGTGCGGGCGAGACGCCCGCACCACAACGCGGCGGCGTTCGGGCATCGCGTTAATGGTCGTGTTGGTCGCGTTGGCGATCGTATCGACGATTGGAATGCTGCTGCTGCGAATGGCTCTGATGCATCATCAGCAAGCTCGACGCGAGACGTTCGTCGCGCAATCACGCTGGCTGGCGGAGTCAGCCTTTGATCAAGCTGGCCGGCGACTGAGTACGGATGAGAAGTCCGAGGGCTTCACTTGGTCGGTTCCAGCCAAAGAACTCGATGGACAGCACGCCGCGAACGTGGT
>CAZILR010000952.1:0-2423 GCA_964539995.1 uncultured Planctomyces sp. | reverse complement strand
TGAACGGCGGGAACAGCGTCGGATGCAGGAAGTACAAGATGTTCGCCACCGCCGGACCGAGACCCTTGATCCGGCGAGCATCCAGTTCGTGAATCTCGCGCAGCAGCCGGTCTTCGGCGGCCGTGCCGAGGCACCGTTCCAAGAATTGGCCGAACGCTCGCTTGTGATCCTCGTTCTCGTAGATGTCGGGAATCCGCATCTTCGGCTTCCAGTAGAACGGATGCGCGGCTCCTTCAAAGACCTGTTTCTGCTCCGTGATGCAATCGAGCACCGTCTCCAGCGTCGAACCTTTGAAGTCGTTGCCGAACGTCCCCGCCTGAATCGCCTGCACGACATCAATCACACCTCGCCGAATCGACCGAAACGCCTTCAACCGCGTCTCGTTGTCGATGAACCAGGTGTTGTAGACCGACTCCGAATCAGTCTTGTAGCGCGTGACCAGCTTCGAGAAGTCTTCGACAGCGAGCGGCATGAACATTGTCCTTGAGGGAGCCTCATTCGATTCACTGTCACCAACGGTATCAGGCTTCACGCGGACTGGCGACGAGCAGGGTGAGGTCATCTTGCAGTGGCCGGTTGCCGGCGAAGGCGCGCACTGCGGTGAGGATCGCGTCGAGCAGTTCCGACGGAGTGGCTGCGGCGTGATTGACGATGAGTTGCTTGAGCCGATCCGTGCCGAATAGTTCGCCGGTGGGCGCGAAGGCTTCCACCAAACCGTCGGTGACTAAGACGAGGCGGTCGGACGTGGTCAATGGCAGCTCACGAGCGATGTACTCGACTTCGGGCATCACGCCGACGGGAATCTCTGAGGCGGCGAGTTCGCGGAAGCCGTCGCGCGGGTTCCAGAGCAGTCCGGGAGGATGGCCAGCGTTGACGTAGGTCAGACGGTGATCGTTGGGATTCCAAGCCGCCAGCAACACCGTCACGAAGACTCCCGTGGGGAGCAACGAAAACATCCGCCGGTTCACGCGGTCGAGGATTTCCGTCGGATGAAAACTGTTTTCCGACTCGCACAGCAACAGAGCTTTGAGCAACGTCGCGGCCATCGCGGCGGAGATGCCGTGGCCGGCGACATCCGCGATGACGAACAACCAAGAACCATTCGCCAAGGGGATCAAGTCGTAGTAGTCGCCAGCCACGTCCTCGGCGGGTTGATAGTCACATGCGATGGTCAAGCCGGGGATGTTCAAGCCGTTGGGCAGCAAGTGCTGCTGAATCTCGCGAGCACGCTGCATCTCGCGCTGTCGGCGGCGCTCGTCCGTGGCCAGAGCCTCACTCATCGTGTTGAAGGACCGCGTGAGGTCTTGCAGCTCTCGGCCAACGGGAGACTCCAACATGACGCCGAATTCGCCGCGAGCGATCGTATCGACCGTGGCGGACATGCGCCGCAGCGGGCTGCGAATCAGCCGCCACAACACGGCATCCACAATCGCCGCCGCGATCAATGCCAAGACGGCCAGGACTCCCAATTGCCAGAAGACTTCGATGCGCGCGGTGCGACGGATGTTCGTCGCCAACTCGGCGATCACCACCGCCGTTCCGTCTTCCTCATGGCCACCCAGCACGATTAGTTCGGTTCGCCATCGTAGTCGCGACTGCCCGTTCCGAAACGTCTTGAGCAGCGCGGCATCCGCATCGGCGGCCATGCGACCGTGCTCGCTGCTGTGCAATATCTCGTCGCCGCGCACCACCAGAATGGCATGGCCCGGCGAGCGCGTATCCTGCATCTTCGCGCAGACTCGTTCGATGAACTCTTTCGTGGACGTGACGGAGTGCTCGTGCGCGAGATGGGCCACAGCCTGATGCACGGCGACGGCTTCATCGGCCAAGCCGGTCTCTTTTTCCAGAATGGCTTGGTCCATTTCATCCCGGTATTCAAACACCATCAGTACGGCCAGCAACACGCTCAGTGGCACATTGACCGCCCACAGCAAATGCAGACCGAGCGGCCAACGGCGGATCGCCGCGATCACTCGGCCAAGCCGGGACGTCGAGCTTGGCTCGCGGATCGCATCGTTACTCATGACGCTGTCCTTCCGAGGGAGCTCTGCCGTGATCTGTCGCAGACGGAGGCTGTCCTGTTGGAATGTTGGTGGGCGGGACAGCACCGGTGTTCGACGCTGCGTCGGACACGATCACGTCCGCTTTCGCGACAACGTCTGATGTCGCGACGTCGATGCTGGTCGATGTACCGGCAGCTTGCGGACTCGCCGAAGCAACCGGGCGGGAGTGTTCATAGACCTTGCGGCCGAACTTAAAGAACAGCGCGGGGGTGACAACTTGATCCAGAATCGTCGAGGTCAACATGCCGCCGAAGACGACGAGGGCCAGCGGGTACAGAATCTCTTTGCCGGTTTGGCCGGCTCCGAACAGCAGCGGCAGCAGGCCGATGAAGCTGGTCATGGCGGTCATCATCACCGGGG
>CAZILR010000951.1:0-2423 GCA_964539995.1 uncultured Planctomyces sp. | reverse complement strand
GAACGACGCGAACTTCGGATCGAGTTGCAGCGGCGGCAATTCTCCGGGGCGTTCCACTCCGGTGCCGATTTGGTAGTCCGAGATGACGGCGACTCGATGCTCGCCCGCGATCGCGCCGTCATTCGCCGCGAAAGTGCCGAGCTGAAATGTTCCATCCTTGGCGATCTCGCCGGAGGCCGTGATCGGCTTGGTTTGGCCCAACGCCTCGAATTCCACAGTCCCTCGTGTCAACGGCTGGCCGTCTGGAAACACGACCGTCCCATGCACCAAATAGGTCTTCGGCGGCCCGCCACACCCAGCAGCGATGACCAGCGACAGAATCAGGCCTCCAGAAATCTTCCAGCAACGCATGGATGTGATGACCAACGGGAACTCGGACGGATGAGACATCTCACTCGACGATGTCCACTGACGGGCAACAACGTATCGTGACGGAAGCTCAGATCAAATGCTGAGCCTCGTGGTCGGCCAATGTTGGAACCTGGGAAAAACGGGCTGGCGCATCGTGCTGATTCAGAGAGTTCGGGATATCCTGCTGAGACTGGAAATTCGAGTGTCCAAGTCGTTCAAGTGTTGACGAGATCGCAGGACACGGATTTGGCAGGGCACATGACTTCTTCGCCGCATCACTGGTTTGTGCAGACGGACTTCGGAGCGTTGCTCGGTCCGATGCCGAATGACGCCCTCGCCGAGATGGCTCGGACGGGTGCGCTCATCGCCCGTGATCGAGTGCGCGAAGGGACCGACGGCGAGTGGCGTCCCGCCAGCGAAGTCCCCGGCCTGTTCGATGAACAGACTCCGTCGCTCGGATTGCTGTCCTCGACGTTGGAAGATCTGTTCGCGCCCGAAAGTCCCGCTCCACGAGAATCGGCTGCGTCCAGAAATGCCAATCGACGCTCTCTGGCGAAGCCCGAAGAGGCTTCGACTGCTCCTGAATCGCTGGAGTTGGAATTTGAAATCGACGCGCCGCTGATCGCTCCGCTGGCAGTGACTGAGCCTCCTCCGGTGACGCGCGAGCTTGAGTTTGAAATTGACGTGCCGCTGATCGCTCCGACACCGGCCGCCGCTTCATCACCGATGGCGGAGAGCTTTCCGGTTCAGGCACCACTTCCATCACCGACACCGAAAACCGCAACGCAATCAAAATCTGAACACGACGATGTTCTGGTTTCACCAGCAGAGCCGCCGAGCATTCGCGAACCAGAACCCATTCAGTCCGCTCCATCGGGGTGGCAGCCTCGAACCACCCCACCACCGCGCTGGCAACCAACGGCAACACGGTCGCGCGGCAAGTGGCGACTCGACAAGCAAACCTGGCTCGTGGGAGCGATCACCGCTGCTGTGCTGATTGTTCTCGTCGGTGCGTGGTGGTTCTGGCCTCGCCAGCGACCCGACATCTACAAGAGCTACGTCGCGATCTACCAGGAGTTGCAGCAACGGCGCGACATCGCCGAGGACCATGCCACTTGGACGGAGTTTGTGACGCGAGCCAAAACTCAACTCGCGACGACCGTTCCCTGGCTGGAAGAAAATTCCAAACCGGGAGACCGCGAGAAATCTCTGCTGCTGTACGCCGGGCGCGATTTGCAAGAATTACTGGAGCTTCCGCGTACCTCCAAAAGTCCGCATCAGAAGCGGCTCGACGCTTTTTTCGAGCAGCTTCAAGAGATGTACGGCTCGAATTGACGACGAAAAATCACGTCTTGACCTGTTTGGCGATGAGTTCTAATGTCCCGCCCCGCTTGACGAACCTCGGTGGAATTCTCGCACCCATTCGTCAGTGTCCCATCTCCCCCTTCTGAAGTTTCCACTCCCTTCCTTCGAGCCGATTCGTTGGTCATCCAGCGAATGGCGTCCGCCTTTTGAATCCCCTCGGAAAGGAATCCCTCCATCATGAAACGTCTGACAACAATGCTCGCGCTGGCCGCGATGATGTCGAGCCTGACTGGTTGCTGTTGCTGGTGGCCGTGGTACGGCAACCAATGTGGCGGCGGTTACGGTGGCGCTTGCGGTCCTGCGGGCTGCGCTCCGGGATACGGTACTCCGGGCCAAGTTTACACACCGAGCACGACGTCGTACCAAACATACGATCAGGTGACCGGCCTGCCGATCTCGACGACGACGGCGTATCAGCCGGCGATCGTCGCGCCGGCGGTCTCGCTCGGCCCGCTCGAAGCACTGCCGACCTACCGCTAATTCCGGTTCGTACCGCGAGAGTCCTTTCCGAAAACAGAGGGCGACGCTCCCGCTGTGTCCCGATCTTGTGATCGGTCCCACGGCGAGAGCGCCGCCCTCGTTTTGTTTCTCCATGTAGCCATCATCGCTCCGCGTAATGACCCTTCGGGCAATAGCCCTCGAAAACTTCGCAACCGCTCGTAAGTCCATCGCCAAAGGCTCGTCACGCAGAGCGATGACGGCTACTT
>CAZILR010000950.1:0-2424 GCA_964539995.1 uncultured Planctomyces sp. | reverse complement strand
ATTGGCCGTAGCGCTCGACTTGCGGGATGCTCAATTGCAGAGACGGCACGACGCCGGTGAATTCGACGCGGTACACAAAGCCCGGCCCGCCGCGTTGCAAGTGATCGGTGACACTCAGTAGGTATTCGCCGTCGGCCGGGATCGTCACGCGGAAGTAACTGTCCGGCCCGCGCGAGTCATCGTTGCTGACAATGCCTCCACCTTGAGCGTTGTAGAGCACCATCACCGGATCAACGGCCGAACGAATCCGGCGGCCGTAGCACTCGACTTCGAAGACTTGCCCCTTGGTCGCGGTGAACTTGAAGAAGTCGATGTCACCCGGCTCCTGCAAGATGCCGTTGAAGGCATTCGGCAGCGTGGCTGGCGTCGCTTGAGCGACCGTGTTGTTCGGTTCAACTTCCAGCGAGTTGCCGTGCTCGAAGAGTCGGAACGGGTTTGGCGACGGAGCAATCTCGGCTCCGGCCGTTGCGAACAAACCGGTGAATTCATTGCTGGCGGCGGTCGGCAGTTTGAACTTCTGAGTGAACTCGCCAGCCGGATCACCGAGAAACTTGGGTTCGACTTCTTCGCCGAGTTTTCCGCCAGCCGGATAGACGGCCAGCGGTCGCGGAAACGTGCCGACGTGCAGCCGATAATTGCTGCCTCCGCCGTAAGCGGTCTCACGGATTTGAACCATGTACTTGCCGTCTTCCGGCGCGACGATCGACGCAACCGCGTCCTGTCCAACCAGTGGTGTGTCATCTGCGGCAGAAAGCTCGAACCGCTTCATGTCGAGAATGGCCACATACGGATCGAAAAACGCAGAACCGAGACGCAGTGCTTCGACCTCGGCACAGATGCGTTGTCCCTTCTTGGCTTCGACGATGTAGTAATCGACGTCTTCGCCGCCAACGGTGCCGACGACCGTTTGGTTCAGCGTGATCGGCTGCGGCTGATCGAAGAAGTTGTTTGGCTCCTTCTCGTCCACCTGCGGCAGAGCACCGATGTAAAACGTGCGGTAGTCAGAGATGCCGGTCTTTGTCCGCACCTGAGCGACATGCTCGCCGAGCCGGCAATCAGGCGTGATCTTGACCGTTGCCTTGCACTGGTTGGCGTCGATGGTCTCGACCTTCACGACTTCGAAGCCGGGCGAGTAGAAAAGGATCTGCTGGCCGTCACCAAGCTGTGACCCACTGAAAGTCATCACGGCTTCGGTGCCTCGTTGAGAACCTCGCGGACTGATGATGTTCAGTCGAGGCGAAGCAGCAAAGAGGGATGTCGCACAGCAAACGAGAGCGAACGCGGCGAAGAACGCACGTCGGAACATGGAATTCCTCCGGCCAAGCAAGAGTGATTTTGACGGACCCTGGTGAGCGGAAACTTCGGGTCGCGGGCGGGATTGTAACCGTAGTTATAGCCGCAGAGGACGCGGAGTTAGGAAATCTCTGCGTCCTCTGCGTGTTCGTTTTCAATCAACAACTAAGCGAGCAACTCCCTGCGAACCTTGCCGCCATCGACGATTTCGATTGGGCGGTCACCGGGAGCCATCAGCTCCTTGTCGGCGACGATTCCCAGAGTGTGGTAAATCGTGGTTGCCCAATCTTCGACGCCAAGCGCGTCTTCTTCTGGTTCGCTGGCGGTCGAGTTCGACGAACCATAAACGATGCCCGGCTTCATGCCGCCGCCCGCGAAGACGACGCTGAAGACTTTCGGCCAGTGATCGCGGCCAGCGGTCGCGTTGATCTTCGGAGTGCGTCCGAATTCCGAGGCGATGCAGACCAGCGTGTCCTTCAGCAAACCGCGACCGTCCAGGTCGTTGATGAGCTGCGAGTACGCCTGATCGAACGCCGGCACTTGGCTGCGGATGCTGCCGTTGATGTTGTCGTGCATGTCCCAGCCGCCGTAGGTCAGCGTCACGAATCGCACGCCGGACTCGACCAAGCGGCGAGCCATCAGCATTCGCTGACCAGCCGTGTTGCGGCCGTAGGCGTCACGAATCGGAGACGGCTCAGCGTCGATGTTGAACGCTTCGCGAGCATCGACCGACGACACGAGTCCGTAGGCTCGTTGATAGAACGTATCGACCGCGTCGAGCGAGTCCGACTTCTCCTTCGTTTTGAAGTGGTCGTTGACTGCGTCGAGGATATTTCGTCGGCGAGCAAAACGGTTGTCATCGACCGCGCCGGGCAGCTTCAGATCGCGAACCGTGAAGCCATTCGCGGCCGGATCGGAACCAAGGCTGAACGGAGCGAAGGACGAACTGAGGTAGCCAGTGCCGGCGAACTCGTTCGGCTGGCCGGGAATGCAGACGTACGGCGGCAAATTCTTGCGTGGGCCGAACTCGTGCGAAACCACGCTGCCCATGCTCGGGTACTGCAAGGCCGGGCTGGGGAGATAGCCGGTGAACATGTTGTGCGTGCCGCGCTCGTGAGCCGCTTCGCCGTG
>CAZILR010000949.1:0-2433 GCA_964539995.1 uncultured Planctomyces sp. | reverse complement strand
GGCTTTCGCGGCCGACGCGCTTTGCAACGCGGACTCCAACGCTTTGACTCGCAGCTCGGCTTGAGCGATCTGCCGCGAGTCCAGCAGGCTTGGATCAATCGGGTCGATGATCGCCAACTCGCTGGCCGGCGAAGTTCCGGGCGAGAATGACGTCGTGATGGCTTCCGGGGGCGGATCGCCATGCCCGTTGCCGTTGGCCGATTCGCTGTCGTCCGTCTTGTCTGCGAGACGCTCGACTGGCACCGGAATCGACACCGGATCGCCCGCTCGGACTTTGATTCGATGCAGTCGCCCCGCCAACGGCGCGGAGATCACAAATCGATCGCGCACTCGTGTCTTGCCATCCTCGGCGACCGTGACCGAAAGCACGCCGCGACTGACGCTCGCCGTGTCCACGGGGATCGGCTTGGGCATGAAGCCATATCCGACCGCCGCAACGATGCCAGCCAGAATGCAGAACCAGACAAGTCGTTTGAACCAGCGAAACACAAGACACCTTTCAGAAAATCTCGAATCTCGAATTTAAGATTTCAAAGGACCGGCCAGCGGCCTGACATCTCAATCCTCAACTTCCCGCGAGAAATCTCAGAACTGGAATCCGAGGTTCTCGATTCTGAAACCTCAAAGTCATTCGCGAGTCTTCAGCACAGCGATCAAGTCCAAATGGTCTAACCGGCTGCGGACTAGCAGCCCCGACAGGATAGCGGCGATCAGCACCACCGTCGTCGCGAACGAGTACGTCCGTGGCTCGATGATCAGCGGAATGCGATACAGCTCGGTGTCCATGAACCAGCAGACGAGTCCCGCCAGCCGGTTGCCGAAGAACAATCCCAGCGGAATCGCCGCCACCGTCAGCAACGCGAGTTCGCCTAGCAGAATGCGTGAAATCTCCGCGCGCGTCAGTCCCAGCACGCGGAGGCTCGCCAATTCGCGTCCTCGTTCCGAGAGTGCGACGCGCGCGGTGTTGTAGACCACGCCGAACGCGATGATGCAGGCGAAGACGACGTTGAAGGCTTGCATGGTCAGCAGGTTGTTCATCACGGTGTCTCGGAAACCTTGGATCGCCGCCCCTTTGAGCATCACGCTGCCGACGCGCGGAGTCGCCTTCAAACGGCGGTACAAATCCTCGACGGCGTTCGGATCGGCGGTGATCGCGATGCTGGTCACGGCCGGGCCTTCGCCGATCAGCCGATTGAGCGCTCGCGCTTCCATGTAGCAGACCGTGCCCAGGTACTCCTGGCTGAACGCCGCGACGCGCACGGGGCGAACGCGACGACTGCCGGACATGATCTCCAGCCGGAGCGTATCGCCGATGCGGACCCCCAACACTTGCGCCAACTTCTGATTGAGCACGATCCCTTCCGGAGGCACGGCCACCGGCTGATCCTGATCGTCGATCAGATGATTCAACTTCGCATCCAGGTCGATCCCCAGCAGAAACGTCCGCTTCTCGACTTGATCCTTGAAGAGCTTGATGCCGACACCACGCCGCGGCTCGGCGTGAATGACTCCGGGGAGCTGCTGGATTTCGTGGAGTGCTCGGCGCGACGTCGGTTCGTTGAGCGAGACGTCGATGTCGTGCCGGTTCATGTACTCGAATTGCATCCGCACCAGCCAATCGAGCGAGTCGGCTGAGAACCGGCCGAGAACCAGAATCGCTGCCGCCATCGCGATACCGCAGACCGACAGCAACGCCTTGACCGGCCGCCGCTCGATGTTGCGAATCACGATGCGGCCGATTTGCGACAACCAGTTTTCAAATCCGAGCCGCTCGAAGATCGTCGGCCGGAACTCACCCGGAGCTTCCGGGCGCATCGCCTCCGCCGGCGGCAGCGTGACCGCGCGACGAACGACATTCAGCGTGCCGAGCATTGAGAACCCGAAGCAAACGCCGAACGCCCCCAAGATGACCTCCGGAGGCAGTTGATATCGCAGTTCCGGATAGCGGTAGAACTCCGCGTAGATGCCCATCATCGTCTGGCCGAAGTACATGCCGACGATCGTGCCGACGATTCCACCCACCACGCAAATCAGCAGCACCAGTTTCAAATAGTGCCGGCCGACCGCCCAATGCGAGTACCCGAACGCCTTAAGCGCCGCGATCTGATCGCGCTGCAACGCGATGATCCGGCTGAGCACCACGTTCAGCAGAAACGCCGCCACGCCGAGGAAAATCGATGGCACGATCATCCCCATCCGTTTGAGATTGCTGATCTCGTCCGACAGGAAGCGATGCGAGATTTGATCGGCTCTGGCGAATGACCCGAAGCCGCCATGTTTCTCGATCAGCCGATCCAACGGCCTCGTGACCGCCGCTTCGGCCGTGCCAGGGAGCAGCTCGACGAGCACGTCATTGAAGGCTCCCTTCATGTCGAACGCCGCTTCGAGAGCTTCGCGGCTCATCCACAGAATGCCGAATCGTTTGTCGTCCGG
>CAZILR010000948.1:0-2444 GCA_964539995.1 uncultured Planctomyces sp. | reverse complement strand
TACGCCCGGAGGGAGTCGAACCCCCAACCTTCGGATCCGAAGTCCGACGCTCTATCCAATTGAGCTACGGGCGCGTGCGATTAAGGAGCGAAAAGTACCGCAAGCCGGGAGGCGACGCAATCAAGGCACGCCGGGTTGAGCGAGGTTATGTTGCTCAAAAGCAACATGACGGATTGAACCGCGAATTCCGCGGAATGTTCGATGAAGTCGTGTCGGGGGACGTTGCTGAATTGCAACGGGTCCGACTGATCCGCTTCGTAGGGCGAACACTTGGCTGAGCTTCGCTTGCCGCAAATTGACTCGGTAGGTGCATGGTCTAGGTTTCTGGAACAAATTCGGAGCGTCGGACGGCGGCCTCATGCGAACGGCTGTTCGACGAAAACGATTGAGACTCTTCTAGACCAGAACGAGACCATCAGCATGTGCGGCATCGCGGGGATTCAGCGGTTTGATGGGCAGCCGGTGCGGCGTGAAGTGCTCGATGGAATGGTCGCGACGCTGGACCATCGCGGGCCGGACGCGAATGGCGTTGAGCTGCGCGGCTCGGTGGGCTTGGGACACACGCGGCTGAGTATCATCGACTTGAGTGGCGGCGTGCAGCCTATGGTTTTGGAGGACGACGAACTCGTCGTCACGTTCAACGGCGAAATCTTCAACTACATCGAACTGCGGCAAGAGCTGATCGCTCATGGCCGGCGGTTCTCGACGACTTCGGACACCGAGGTGCTGCTGCAAGCCTACGCACAGTGGGGCGAGGACTGCGTCAAGCACTTCAATGGACAATGGGCCTTCGCGGTTTGGGACGCTCGACGCAAGAAGCTGTTCTTGTCGCGCGATCGGCTCGGCAAGCGGCCGTTGTTTTACACGGTCAGCGGCAATGCGTTTCTGTTCGCGTCTGAGGTGAAGGCGATCTTCGCTCATCCGGGGGTGAGCAAGGCGATTGATCCGGTGGGACTCGATCAGCTCTGCACGTTCTGGTCGGCTCAGCCGCCTCGGACGATCTTCGCGGGGATCAATCTGCTTCCACCGAGCCACTCGTTGACGGTGCAAGACGGCAAGCTGACGGTCTCGCAGTACTGGGACGTTGATTTCTCCGAAACGCTCGACAACGTGCCGGCTCGCGAGTTGGAAGAGCAACTGCTCGACCTGCTGACGGACGCGACGCGACTGCGGCTCCGCAGCGATGTGCCGGTCGGAGCGTATCTCAGCGGTGGGCTCGATTCGTCGATCACGGCGGCGCTGGCGAAAGACCTCAACCGGGAAAAGCTCAGCACGTTCTCGGTCGAGTTCGAGAATCCGGAATTCGACGAGAGCGTCTTCCAACAAGAGGTAGTCCAACGGCTTGGTACCGAGCATCACACGATTCGTTGTTCGCATGACGACATCGGCCGAGTCTTCCCGCAGGTCATCCGACACACCGAGACGCCGATCTTGCGAACGGCTCCGGCTCCGTTGTTCTTGCTGTCGAAACTCGTCCGCGAGTCGGGTATCAAGGTCGTGCTGACGGGCGAAGGAGCCGACGAGGCGTTCGGCGGCTACGACATCTTCAAAGAGGCGAAGCTGCGGCGGTTTTGGTCGCGACAGCCGGAGTCACGCGTGCGGCCGATGCTGCTCAAACGGCTGTACCCGTACATGAAAAACATTCAATCGCAGCCGCCGGCCTATCTGCGAGCGTTCTTTGGAGTGAAACCGCAGACGGTCGGGCATCCGTTCTTCTCACATTTGCCGCGATTCGAGCTGACCGGAAAACTGAAAGCATTCTTCACGCCGGACGTGCTCGCGGCCACGTTCGATCACGATCCGCTCATTGAGGCGGAAGGTCGATTGCCAGCCGCGTTCCAGAAGTGGGACGGCTTCTCGCAGTCGCAGTATTTGGAGGCTCGCGGATTGATGCCGGGCTACATCCTGTCGTCGCAAGGGGACCGGATGACGATGGCGAACAGCATCGAAGGCCGCTTCCCGTTCCTCGATCACCGCCTCGTCGAGTTCGCCGCGAAGCTGCCGCCGCGACTGAAGATGGCGGGACTCGACGAGAAGCACATTCTCAAGAACGCGACGAAACATCTCGTGCCCGATTCGATTCGCCAAAGATCCAAGCAACCGTATCGAGCACCCGACGCACAGAGCTTTTTCGACACCGACTCCGGCATGGCTCGCTTCGAGTACGTCGATGCGATGCTCTCGCCGTCGGCGATTGCGGACGCGGGGCTGTTCGATCCCGAAGCGGTCAGCAAGCTGGTCGAGAAAGCTCGCACGGGAGCCGCGATCGGCACGAAAGACAACATGGCGCTGGTCGGCATCCTGTCGGCTCAGCTTGTGGTCGAACAATTTGTGAATGGCCGCCCGGTCGATGTGCCAGAGGCGGTCACGGTGTGATTTGTAGGGTGGGTCGGGGGGGGGCGCCCCCCCCCTCGGGTTCCTCATTTGTTGGGGGGGCGGGGGCC
>CAZILR010000947.1:0-2445 GCA_964539995.1 uncultured Planctomyces sp. | reverse complement strand
CTTCCAAAACTGCTGCCCAATCACGGCGAAGAGTTTTTGGTGGACGAACGGCTGCGAACCCTTTGGGACCGTGACTGGGTGCTGTATGTGCTGGTCGGCTTGTTGTCGGCGGAATGGCTCACGAGGAAACTGCTGAAGCTGGCGTAGGACGCGAACATGTTCGATCACATCCAAATCCCCCCTGATGTCGAAGCGATCCTCGCGGAGTTGAAGTCTCGCATTCGGCGATATGTGCTTTGGCAGGGGCTGGCGTTGGCTGTGATTGCTGTCGGTTTGTTTTTCTGGGTCAGCTTGGGCTTCGACTACGCGGTCTTTTCGGTGCGACGGTTGGAGCCGTCTCGTTGGTTGCGAGTCGCGCTGGATCTGGCCGTGGTTGGGACCGTGACGGCGGTCGTGCTTCTGCTCGTCGTGTTTCGCTACTTCCGCAGCTTTCAGCCGAAGTCGCTGGCGCTCGTGCTGGAGAAGCGGTTTCCTGAATTGAACGACCGGCTCGTGACGGCGATCGAGTCTGCTTCGCAGACGGAATCACACACGGCTCTGACGTCGGCAATGCTGGAACGGACGATGCTCGATGCCGCAGCGACGCTCAAGCAGGTCGATATCGACTCAGTGTTTGATCGGCAACCTCTGCGGCGAGCAACGACGGCAGCCAGCGTTTTGACGGCATCCCTGATGGCATTCGCGGCAATGTGCCCGGAAGCGTTCGCTCGGTGGCAAGCCGGCTACGTCGGGTTGCAAGACACCTACTGGCCGCGTGAGGTCGAACTCGTCGCGACGGTGTTGGCTCAACCGGGCGACCGCCTGAAGCCATTCGTGGAGGGTGAGTACAAGCATCCGCGTGGCAGCGATCTCGTGTTGCTGTTCGATGTGCCCGATGGGAAGAAAGTGCCGGAGCGGGTCGAGTTGCAGTACAAGCTCGGCGGCGGTCGCGGTTATGGCCGAGCGACCTGCTTCTCGGCGGGCGAGCGGCGATTCAAGCACGCGATTGACGACTTGCTGGACGACGCCGACTTCTGGGTCACGGCCGGAGACTTCACGAATCGCGATGCGTATCGCGTGCGAGTCGTCGATCCACCGCGCGTCGATGTGCTCACGGCCGAGTGCCTCTTTCCGGAATACACGAAGCGCGGGAGGCTCGACGAGACCACGCAGCAGCCGGTTCGTGAAACGGTCTCCGTGCAGGGGACGCAAATGTCGCTGCCAGTCGAGACCGATTTCCTGCTGCGAGCCAAATCGAACAAGCCGCTGGTCCGAGCACGGCTGCAATTTGGACTCCATGAACTGACACTGTCTCCGACAGACGCTTCGCTGACGACTCGTTCTGCCGACGGGCAAGCCGTGCAGATCGAGCCAATCTCTGCCGCTCGCGCCGCGAAATTCTTCGATGCCGAACGCCGCGAGTTCATTGTGCCGTTCGTACTCTCTGAGCTGACGACTTCGACCGCGCAAGAGCGATTCGGCAAATTAGACACACCGCTCGGCAGGCCGTTCGCGATGCCGTCGGATGTCGCGTTGAAGATCTTCCTCGAAGACATCGACGACATCATCGGGGCCGAACCGGCACGGATCACGATTCATGGAATCGCCGACAATGCGCCGAGCATCGCAGCCGAACTCAAGGGAATCGGAACGTCAGTCACTCGCAAGGCAGAGATTCCGGTCGCCGCGCTCATCACCGACGACTATGGCATCAAGGATGTGCGATTTGAATTTCAGGTCGATGACAAAGAGCCGTGGGAGTCGCGGTCGCTGACGAAATCTCCTGATGGCGAACCGCGCGAGTTCAAACTCCAGGAGGACGACAACGATCCGACCGAGCGGTTTGAAATCTTGAAAATGGATTTGGAGATCGGCCAGAAGCTGACGCTGACCGTCGTGGCCGAAGACGCCGACAACCTCAACGGCCCGCATGTCTCGCGTTCGCAAAAATTCACGTTCAAGATCGTCAGCAACGAAGAACTGCTGTCGTTGCTCTACCAGCGCGAGTTGAATCTGCGGAAGCGATTTGAGCAGATCATCAGCGAGGTCATCGGCGCCGATCTGGGATTAAGCCGGAAATGTCTCGTCCTGGATCTCGACAACACGCTGTGGGGAGGCGTGATCGCCGAAGAAGGGCTGGCCGGCATCAAATTGGGGAACGGGGTCGACGGAGAGGCGTTCGTCGCATTTCAGGAGTACATTCTCAAGTTGAAGCACAAGGGCGTGATCCTGGCGGTCTGCTCAAAAAACAATCACGCCGATGCGCTGCAGCCGTTCGAGCAGCATCCGGAGATGCGCTTGAAACGTGACGATATTGCGGTCTTTGTTGCCAACTGGGAACCAAAGCCGCAAAATATCCGCAGGATCGCACAAGAACTCGGGATAGGTTTGGATGCGCTGGTATTCGTGGATGATAACCCGGTCGAACGTGAAGCGATGAGGCAGTTTGTTCCTGAGGTCGAGGTG
>CAZILR010000946.1:0-2449 GCA_964539995.1 uncultured Planctomyces sp. | reverse complement strand
ATCTCGACCAGCGATGTCGAGACCGTCGAGTCCCCCATCGCCATCGCAATCGCCTCGTTCGGCGTGCGCACGCTGCGGCCAAGCTCGATCTGCGAATCGTACAACGTGTGCAGACATTGGTTCGTCACCTGCTTGAACTCGTGACCGACCGACGGCTCGTACAGAAACATCAAGTCGATGTCCGAGTACGGAGCCAGTTCGCCGCGCCCCGTTCCCCCGACCGCAACGATCGCCGAATGTTGCTCCAGTTTCTTCGCGACGTCTGGCGACGCGCACGCGGCCAGCGCTTCCAGCCATTGCTCGACCACGAAGGCTCTCATGCCGTCCGAGAGCGTGGTTGCCGTCTGCAAGCCGCTGGCACCGTGAGCAAATTGCTTGCGAGCACGCTCGCGAATTTCGGCAACGCGAGCGCGGAGAACTTCCAAATGATTCGAAACGGCGGCAGAAGTCGTGGAGCTCATCGGAATCCATCGGGTGGTCGGGAATCGAAACAGCGAACTATCGGCGGACGAGCCAGAAATGTCGAACCAGCACGGCTGGGATAGGCTGTGGATAGCGTCCTGATTTAGTGAGGCTCGTTTAACCGCAAGCCGCAGGCGTGCGCGAATGCCGACCCAACGCGCGTGCCTGCGGCGTGCGGTTAAACGAAATCAGGACACTACCCAAACCTGCCCCACGACGAAGGCGTTTGCGATGGATTCCGACGTTGATTCAAAACTCGATGACTCGAAACCCTCGACCGGCAGCGGCGAGGTCGAGTCGTCGTACTCGCAGACCGGTGAGCGGATGTGGCTCAACCGCATCTCGACGCGCTGGACGGCGGTCAACAATCCGACGTTGTTCGTGAAGCGCTACGGCCGAGCGATCCGCAAATACGTCGCGACGCTGATCCACGACCCCAACGACGCCGAAGAGGTCGAACAGGAATTCATGCTGCGGATGGTCCAGAAGGGCTTTCACACGGCCGACTCGAACAAAGGCAAATTCCGTTACTACTTGATCACGATCGTGCGGAACGCGGCGATGCAGTGGCTCTGCCGCCGCAATCAAGTGCCGCTGGCGATCGAGTCACTCGAACACATGCCGGTCTCCGAGCACTCGCAGCTCGAATGGACCAGCGACTGGCGGAAGTGCATTTTGAAGGCGGCCTGGAAGTCGCTCGACAAATATCAGAAGCGGACGACCAACAATTTGTTCTGCACGGTGCTGCGTGTGTCGGCGCAGTACGAGAATGCCGATTCGCCGATGCTGGCCAAGATGGTCTCCGAGATGACCGGCCAAACGCTCACGCCGGAAGCATTTCGCAAGCAACTGAGTCGCGCGAGGAAACGCTTCGCTGATCACATTGTCCAGGAAGTCGCCCGCACGCTCATCGAGCCAACGCTCGACGGGATCAAGGATGAACTGAACTGCCTCGACTTGATGAAGTACGTCGAGGGTTATTTGCCGGAGTGAACCCGATGCACGCACGACTGACTGATGTTGTGCATCCGCAAACGAACCCGAAACGCCAGCGAGGGCGGGCGTTCCCAAAGACTCTGATGTCGGAGTTTTGTGAAGCGTTCGACCTCGCTGGCGCTTCGGGTTCGTTTGCTCGACACTCTCAAATTCAAAAACTAGCCGGCCGTTTCAGAAGCCAGCAGAGTTGATCCGTTCTTTCGAAGATGCGTAAACGGATGCGGCCCTTGATGAGGTCCGTCTACACTTCACCGATGTCCGAGACTCTGCCGATTGATGATGTCTTGCCACAAGTGATCGCAGCGTTGCGAGAGCATTCGTCGGTGGTACTGCGAGCACCAACAGGTGCGGGCAAGACAACGCGCGTGCCGCCGGCGTTGCTCGATGCGGGATTGCTCGGCGAGCGGCGCGTCATTGTGCTGGAACCACGGCGAGTCGCGGCACGCGCCGCCGCTCGACGGATGGCGTTTGAGCGAGGCTGTCCACTCGGCGAAGACGTCGGCTATCAAGTGCGATTTGATCGGAAGTGGTGCGAGCGGACTCGCGTGCTGGTCGTGACCGAAGGGACGCTCGTGCGGATGTTGCAGGACGATCCGTTTCTGGATTCGGTCGCGGTGGTCGTCTTTGACGAGTTTCACGAGCGGAGCCTCGACACCGATCTGTCGCTGGGCATGGTTCGCCGAGTTCAGCAAACGGTGCGGCCCGATTTGAAGATCGTCGTGATGTCAGCGACGCTGGGCGTGGAAGCCGTGTCGATGTTTTTGGGGAACGCCCCGATCGTCGTCAGCGAAGGGCGGTTGTTTCCGGTCGAGATTTCGTACGAGCCACGCGGTGACAAAGTGCCATCAGGTGTTGCGGTGGCTCGCGCGGTGCGGCAACTTTTAAGTGACGCCGATGCGACCACGTCGATTAACCGCGAGCCGCAGGCGTGCGCGTCGATCGCCGCACACGCCTGCGGCTGGCGGTTAAACGATCCGGTGGGTGATATGCT
>CAZILR010000945.1:0-2458 GCA_964539995.1 uncultured Planctomyces sp. | reverse complement strand
CTGGAAATTCTGACCAAGGGCTACGGCATGGAAAGCCGAGGCGTGATGGTCAGCTATCAGGCTCAGACGAACGTGCTGGGCATGGTGTTGCCGTCGAACTCTCCCGGCGTTCATACGCTGTGGATGCCGGTCATCCCGTTGCAGATCGGCCTCGTGCTCAAGCCCGGCCCGCAAGAGCCGTGGACGCCGTACCGCATGTACGAGGCGTTTGCTCAAGCCGGTGTGCCACGCGAAGTGTTCTGCATTTATCCGGGTGGACCGGAGTGCGGTGCCGCCGTG
The DNA here is from genome assembly GCA_964539995.1 of uncultured Planctomyces sp. GTDB lineage: Bacteria > Planctomycetota > Planctomycetia > Planctomycetales > Planctomycetaceae > SXKJ01. The sequence goes on along the minus strand of CAZILR010000945.1, from coordinate 2,179 downwards.
TTGGAGACCTGTAACCGAGCCATGATCTTCGGCGGCCTACCGACGGTCGAACGCTATCACGGCAACCCGCGCGTGCAGGCTCACGGTCCCGGTTTCTCGAAGATTCTCTTCGGCGACGACATGATCGACGATTGGGAGAAGTACCTCGACCTCATGGCCGAGAGCATTTTCGCGAACAGCGGCCGAAGCTGCATTTCGTGTTCGGGCATCTGGGCCTCGCGGCACACGGAAGAGATCGCCGAAGCGTTGGCGAAGCGGCTCGGCCCCATCGCTCCGCTGCCGATGAGCGATCCCAAGTCCCCGCTCGCTGCGTTCACCGTGCCGGGTGCGGCCAAGGCGATCAATGCACAGATCGAGGACTTGCTCAAGGCTCCCGGAGTCACCGAGGTCACCGCGAAGTACCGCAACGGCGACCGCCACGTCGCTCACGAGCGATACGACTTCCTGCGTCCAACGATCGTTCACTGCACCAGCACCGAACCGACGATCGCGAACACCGAGTACATGTTCCCGTTCGCCTCGGTCGTGAAGTGCGAGCAGAAAGACATGCTCTCGAAAATCGGCGGCACGCTGGTCGCGTCCTGCCTGACGAAAGATCCTAAGTGGTCTCAGGAGTTGCTCGACGCCACCAACATCGACCGCCTCAACATCGGCGAGGTGAAGACCATCCAACTCCACTGGATGCAACCCCACGAAGGCAACATCATCGACTTCCTATTCCGCGCGCGAGCATTCCAGAACACGCAACCGCCCAGCCACTGAGCGGAGTGAGTGATGGCAAAATGAATGATCCCCACGAATCCGTTGATCAAAAAGTGCAGGCGATCTTCGCGGAGCTTGTGGGTGATCGTGCTGCACGGCTCGACGGTACAAGGATTGCCGAACCAGCGATGTCGATCATTGGCAAGGCTCTTGCCGATGATTACGAGCCAGAGATGGCTCACAACATTGCCTTCCACATGGCCGATTGGAACTCGGACGCGGCTTTCATCGTCGCGGTGCATCTATCTCCAGAACGCTTCACTCCCGAAGAAATCCGCGCTGGAATTGGGCTTTTTCTGGTTCACGCGCCAAATCACATTCGAGCGGCGTGCCGCCTCACCGGCCAATATGTTTGGGAGAACTTTCCTGATGAAAACGAGGGGTGTCCTGGGTAGCATTCATTGTTGGAGGTGAACATGTCCACGACTCTTTCGATCCCCAACGACGAGACAGCGATTCTGGCTCGCGCGGTTGATCCGGCCAACTGGAAGCTGACTCCTGATGCGGCTCAGGCGTTGGTCGATTTGAAACTCGCCGATGATGACAAACAGCGGATGGATGAATTGGCCGAAAAGGCGCGTGCTGGTGAACTGACGGCCGATGACGAAATCGAGATCGACAATTATCGGCAGGTGGGATGTTTGATTGAGTTGATGAAATCGAAAGCTCGGCTGTTCCTGCGAAACGCCTCGGCGTGAGGCGAGCGATGGATCGCGAATTGGAACAACTGGTTTGGCAGCGAGCCAACAGCCATTGCGAATACTGTCGGCTGCCTGCGTTGGAGTGGCTTCGATTTCAGATCGACCACGTTATCGCCGAGAAGCATCACGGTCGAACCGAAGAAGGCAACTTGGCGTTGTCGTGCTTTCACTGCAACAGCTTCAAAGGCCCGAACATCTCTGGGGTTGATCCACTGACCGGTAAGATCACTCGGCCGTTTCATCCGCGCCGCGATGCGTGGGACAAGCATTTTAATGGAACGGCGCATTGTTGCTTGGCAAATCGCCAATGGGTCGAACTACGATCGACGTCTTACGAATCAACCATCCTCGTATGATTCAATTACGACTCACACTGCGGGAAGAGGGTGCCGTTTGAAACCAGATCGGGCAGGTTGGAGATGTTCGGCTTCGTCGAATGGTTTACGGGATTGTCGAGGTGGCCGAAGTTCGCGGTCGCGATCATGCTTCTGACGTTGGGATGGGGATTGGAAGTGAATTCCATGTCCGGTGCGACATTGATTGGCTTGGGAGTTGTCCTGCTACTGGCAACGTTTAGTTTGCAAGACCCTGATTGACCGAGACCGTTGGATGCGACAGCACGAAATTCAAATTCGGGTGCGATACTCGGAAACCGACGCGATGGGGTTTCTGCATCACGCGAATTATTTCAGCTACTTCGAGGTCGGGCGCACGGA
>CAZILR010000944.1:0-2461 GCA_964539995.1 uncultured Planctomyces sp. | reverse complement strand
CAAGGCGGAACATTGTCGCCGTGATTATCGAAGTAACCCCAGCGTGCGCTGACCAGCACGAACGTCACACCCGCTTCGACGAGTCGTCTCGCGAGCAACGCCTTTTCACCAATCGAATCGCGGCCGTAAGCGTCTCGCAGCGAATCTTTTTCCTGGCTCAGATCGAATGCCTTCGCGGCGTGCCCCGATGTGACGAGATCCATCGCTTGTGCCGTGTAGCGATCTGCGTTGGCCATCGTTTCGGTGCGGTCTCGGTCTCGCAAGAGTTGATCGAACTGACGCCGCAGTTCATCGCGGTTGCCGAGCCGATCCAACTGAATCCCCTGCGGCAGAGCGATCCGGCCGGCCAATTCGCCGCCATCCACCGGAGCGAACTGCGATCCCATGTGCCCGGACTCCCACACGTCCGCTTTCCAACTCGGAGCCAGCCCGACGAACGCTGGCATGCGCGGATCGTTCGAGCCTCGAAACTTCGCGACCACCGAACCCATCGACGGATACCCGTCGCCGTCTTTGATCTTGTCCAACCGCCGAGCCAACGGATTCCCCGCCTGCATGGTGATCGGCGTGTGATTGCTCGCCTTGCAATCGACCGAGCGGATGATCGTCAGCTTGTCCATGATCGAAGCTTGCTTCGGCAGATGCTCGCCAAAGCGAACCCCCGGCACGCACGACTCGATGGACGAGAACGGCCCCCGAATCTCACGCGGCGCATCCGGCTTCGGATCCCACATGTCGAGATGACTCGGACCACCAGAGAGCCAAAAGAGGATAATCGCCTTGCGATCCGACGCCTTGGAGACTTCGTTTGCTCGCAACAACGCCGGCAACGACAAGCCACCGATGCCAGCCAACCCGGTCTGCAAAAACCAGCGGCGCGAGCCGACGTGGATCAAATCTCGAAAGCCAAAAGGTTGAAGATTCATCAGATCGGTCTTTCCGTCAAACGCTTGTGAATCCGAGTATCTCTGCGATGGATGCTTCCAATCGCTCGAAATCCGTGTTGTGTAGCACTCCCATCGCACGGACGACATCCAATTCGTCAACGGTCGTGAGAACGCCACGAAATACGGATGGCTTCACCAATCCTGCCTGTTGCCAATGCTGAATCGAAACATCTCCAAAGCGCGCGGGCGAGATCACGTTGCTGGTGAGGCCAGCGACGATCAACTTCGATCCGGTGCGATGAAACTCCTCCACACTGATGACGACGGCGGGCCGTTTCTTGCGGCCTGGCGTCCCGCTAAATGCGATTTCAACCATGAGGACTTCGCCGCGACTAAAGTTGGTCATAGACGGCGTCTTCCTCGTTGTCCCAAAGTTCCTTCAACGCGCGATCCGAAGCCGCGAGCCACAGTCGCGTCTCGTCCAATTCCTTACGTCGCTCGTTGGAGAGATCGGCTTCGCGTTCCGCCGGCTGCGCGAGTCCCTTCAAAATCGCAAACGGCTCCCCTTCGCGGGTCAACACGACATCCTCGCGATTCACTTGCGACAAGTAATCGTCGAGATGGCTGCGAAAATCTTCCAACGTCACGGATTTCATTGAACCTGTTCCAGGTTTGGTTTTGCCCGCTGCGCGTCAACTTCATTACCCCGCGTACCAGCCGACGCCGACTTGGGGGATCGACTCCTTCTTCAACCAGACTTGTCGTCCATGCTCATCCTCAAACACCACATCTTCGAGCACAGCGCTCACAAAGTAAGAATCTGAATTGGAGCCCTTCGTTGGTCCATGAGCTGTCATGGTGAGTTTGCCTGACGTGGCCGTCCAAGTCGCCGTCAACCTCGCTTGCGTCGGGATGCAGTCACAGAATCTCTGAAAACCATCCCACACTTGAACCTCGACTTGCAAACCATTCACTGGTGACGACAAGTCGAATTGAGTCTCAACGTATCTTTTACTCTGTGCATGGCCCAAGAACGATCCCACGGATTTGTCGAGATTCTTTGCGGACAGCGTCAGTTGAACGGACAGAACTTTCGGCCCCGCCTGCTTGTAAAGGAGGATGTTGCCGCAGCCACCAGCACTCGCCTGCGAAAAATCTTCGAGAGCAACCAGCGGACGCGGTTTCGTCGTGGGAGGCTTTTCTTCAACCCGAGTCATTGCAACGCGGACGGCTACACCGACCAAGAGGAGCGTGGCGACAACAATGCGAAGCGTTTTGACATTTCGTAGTGACATGTTGATGTCTCACGAAGACGCATCGTGCCGTCGATTGGCTCAGATCAGCTCGGCAATCGGAGCACCTTCATCGAGCATCGGGACCGGGCGGCCAGCAAAGTCTTTGAAGGAGGTCGATGGATCGATCCCCATGACGTGGTAAACGGTCGCAAGGATGTCGGCGGGCTTGAGGGCGCGCTCGATGGGGAATTCGGCTTTCGAGTTGGTGGCTCCGACGACCACTCCGCCTTTCAGGCCGCCGCCGGCCATCATCACGCTGATCGCGTTGCCCCAGTGGTC
>CAZILR010000943.1:0-2462 GCA_964539995.1 uncultured Planctomyces sp. | reverse complement strand
AGCGATAAGCCGACTGAGCACGCAACCAGAAAATCTCTCAACGGAACCAAAATTGAAACTTGAAGACCTGCCCCCTAGCTGTCACCGCATCGCGATCATCGGCGGCGGCATCTCTGGCCTCTCGGCCGCGCTGCGAGTTCATGAGCTCGCGGCCGAACAGCGGCGCGACGTGCGAATCACGCTGCTCGAAGGCTCAGATCGGCTCGGCGGCGTGTTGCGAACCGAGCAGATCGGCGACTACCTCGTCGAGCACGCGGCCGACATGTGGATCACGAACAAGCCGGAAGGAGTGCGACTCTGCGAAAAGCTCGGACTCGCCGAACGGTTGATCCCGACCGACGCCAAGTTTCGCAAGTCGCTCGTCCTGCGCGACGGTAAAGCCCATCCAGTCCCCGAAGGTTTTCAACTGATGGTCCCGGAGCAAGCCTGGCCGATGCTCCGCTCACCGCTGCTAAGTTGGCGCGGCAAGCTACGACTGCTCGCGGAAGCGTTCGTTCGATCCCGCCGTGACGGTGCTGACGAAAGCCTCGCCGATTTCGTTCGCCGCCGTTGCGGACACGAAGCCTTCGAACGACTCGTGCAACCGCTCGTCGGCGGCATCTACACCGCCGATCCAGAGAAGCTCAGCCTGAAGGCAACATTGCCGCGTTTCATCGAGATGGAACGACAGCACGGCAGCCTGATCCGCGCCGCGTTGCGTCAGTCACGCAATCGCACACGCAGCGAGTCATCCGGTACCAGCGGCGCACGCTACGGCTTGTTCGTCAGCCTGCCGAATGGCATTGAGGAATTGCTCACCGCGTTGGCCAACCGCGTTCGTGAGTTCGCCGAGGTCCGCTGCGGAGCACATGTGCAGGGCGTAGCTTGGACACCCTCGTCCGAGCGTTCGGACGAGGGCGTCCAAGCTACGTTCACGGTCGATGCCGACGTTATTCAGCATTTTGACGCCGTCATCCTCGCCGTGCCGTCGTTCGTCGCAGCGAACATGCTCGTCGAAGGCATCCCAACGCTTGCCGCTGAGCTGAACCGCATCGAGTACGCTTCGACCGTCGTCGTCGCGAGCGGCCACAAGCTGGCCGACATTGAGCATCCGCTCGATGCCTTCGGACTCGTCATCCCACACATCGAGCGGCGCAAGCTTTTGGCGGTCTCCTTCACCAGCCGCAAATTCCCCGGCCGAGCACCCGATGGCCGCATCCTGCTCCGCACATTCATCGGCGGAGCGTTGCAGCCGGAACTCTGTGACCTCGACGACGCAGCGATCATGGAACTTGTCCGTCGCGAACTGAGCGAGTTGCTCGGAGTACGCGGGGAACCGGACTTCATCAACATCTACCGACACACGCGAGCGATGCCGCAATATCACGTCGGCCATCTCGATCTCGTGGCTCGCATTCAAAATGCCGTTGAGCAATCGCCCGGCCTGGCGCTCGCCGGCAACTTCTTGAACGGTGTCGGCATCCCCGACTCGATCGCCAGCGGCGAAGCCGCGGCAGAGAGGATCATGCGCTCGGCGCGGCAGTTGTAGCGACGGCCTTTTTTGGCCGTCGCGGTGATTCGACGGCCAAGAAAGGCCGTCGCTACGATGCCAACACCATGCAATCCTCTCCCAATCATCTTGGCCAGCCAACCGGCTTCCCGTTGCCGAGTTGGACGCCTCCGTCGTCCCCGCCGCGCGAGCCGATGCAGGGGCAGTTCTGCCGACTGGAGCCGCTCGATCCCGACCGACATGCCGAAGCCTTGTTCGCCGCGAATACGTCCGCCGAAGATGGGCGGAGTTGGACCTACATGGCCTACGGCCCGTTTCCCACGCTGGCCAGCTATCGCGAGTGGATGAGCACGTCGTGTCTCGGCGATGATCCGCTGTTCTTCGCGATCATCGACTTGGCCGACGGTCAGCCGGCCGGCGTCGCGAGCTATCTCCGCATCGCTCCGGCCAGCGGCTCCATTGAGGTTGGGCACATTCACTATTCGCCTCGTTTGCAGCGCCGCCCGGCCGCGACCGAAGCGATGTTCTTGCTGATGCAGCGCGCCTTCGAGCTCGGCTACCGCCGCTACGAATGGAAATGCGACGCGCTCAACGCACCCTCGCGTACCGCCGCTCAACGATTGGGTTTGTCGTTCGAAGGCATCTTCCGACAAGCAACGGTCTACAAAAACCGCAACCGCGACACCGCCTGGTACGCCGCCATCGACACCGAATGGCCCGCTCTGCGCGAAGCATTTCAGTTGTGGCTCGCCCCCTGCAACTTCGACGTGAACGGCCAACAGCGAACCCGCCTAAGCGATTTGACGGGGCCGATCCTCAAACAGAGTGGATGAGAACGCATCAAAGTAGCCATCACGCTCCTGCGTGATGAGCCTTGCCACAATTGACCGACGAATTGTTTTGGAGCGTTCGTTACCGCTGTCTCGAAGGCTCGTCACGCGGAGCGGTGACGGCTACGTTGGAGGCCACTTCG
>CAZILR010000942.1:0-2463 GCA_964539995.1 uncultured Planctomyces sp. | reverse complement strand
TGGTGGGCCGGCGCTCGAAGCGAGCTTGTCCCACCCTACCGAGTTCTACGCCCGCCGCAGTTCCGCTCGTTCGTACACGAATCCGGACGCGATGTAGACAGTCCAGAACAGCGCGGTCGCCGCGGCGAAACACAGGCGTGCCCAGGTCGGCAGGTGACTCTGCCGCAGATAACTTTCGATGATCGCTGCGAGGATCAGCATCATGCCAGTTCCACCCGCCGTGCGGGCGATTTCCGGGGCGATCCGTTTCAGAGCCTCGCCGCGTATCCGTTCGCCGGGGCTGATGACCGCCCAGCCCAGTTGCAGGCCGACTCCGCCACACAGCACGATCGCGCCGATCTCCGTGATGCCATGAGGCAGAATCCAAGCCCACATCTCCGATTCAATTCCCGCTTGATGATGCACCGCGACGAACGCGCCCATGATCATGCCGTTGTAGACGGTCAACAACGCGGTCGGCACCGCGGCCAAGACTCCCAACGCCATCGAGAGCAATCCGATTTTGAAATTGTGGCTGAACAGGAACGAGGCAAACAGAAACTTGCCGCCGTCACCGGTCTCACGGCCGGAGCGGAGAATTTCCAACAATTGTTCTTTGGAAGCTCCCGGCACGCGCGGGTCACCCGGAGGCATCAGGGCGTACAACGCCAGCGGATCGCGCGAGCCGGCGAAGTAGACCAACAACGCTCCGGCCATCAACAACCCGAACGAGATCGCGTGAAATCGCCACTGCCGGGCGATCGACCGCGCGAAACCTTCGATGCAAAACCGCCACAGGCCGCGCAACGCCCGCTCGCGAGGAGGCAGGTAAATCAAACTGTGAGCGGCCGCCGTCAGGCTGTTCAAGTACTGACCCAGGTGGGCGTCCGTTGTGCGCGTCTGCACCTGCGACAGATGCACGGTGGCTCGGCGATAGAGCACATCCAACCGATGCTTGTCGTCGGGCGACAAGCGTCTCGCCGATCGTCGGCAGCGCCGCAGTAGCGCTTCCAACTCGTCCCACTCCTGCTTGTGACGTGAAATGAAATCTCCCATACTCGCCGCCGTTGGTCAGGATCGCCTGTTGAGTTCGTTTGCGACGCTATTGAAACGACTGCACAGTCGTAGTGGCAACATTCGCACGCTCACTCGGCCGACTCTGATCGAGGACACGTCGCATGTCGGCCATTCAGTTTGAGACTCCGGAAAACGTCCAACTGTCGTACAAGCCGGCGGGCTTGGGGACGCGATTCGTCGCGTGGTTCGTCGATAACGTGATGGTTTTCTTGTGCTTGATTCTGCTCATCGTCTTGTTTGCGATCGCGGGTGCGGCTTCCGATTCGCTGCTCAAGAGCGTCACCGAACCACTGCGTGAAGCGTCGTCAGGCATCGATCCGCGCGACCCCGAATCCGCTCAGCGATTCACCATGTACCTGTTTGGTTTGTGGATGCTGTTTTGGGGACTGGGAAGTTTTTTTTACTTCGGCATCTCGGAACTGTGCTTCCGCGGCCAAACGATCGGCAAGCGAGCCTCGAAGATCCGCGTCGTGAAAGTGGATGGATTCGCGCTCGACGCGGTCAGCATTTTGGTTCGCAATGTGTTTCGCGTGGTCGATCATCTGCCCGTCTTGTGGATCGTCCCGCTGCTGTCGGCACGCAGCCAACGCTTCGGAGACATGGTCGCCGGCACAATCGTCATTGAGGACGAGCCTCGCAAACTGGCTGGGCCACGCCATTGGTTGTCGAACCGCTCGGCGGCGGAAGCCCGATTCCGCTTTGACATCGGGCAGTTGAAAAAGCTCACCTCACAAGACGTCCATGCGGTCGAGCAGTTGCTGGAGCGTTGGAGCGAAATCCCCGCCGACCGACGCGCGCAGTTTCTGATTCCGATCGTCTGCTCGCTCAGCGAACGCTTGAACTGCGAGCCTCCTCCGGCGGATCCCTTCAATGAGGCTCGGCGAGTTTTCTTGGAAGACTTGCTGGCTGCCGAATATCGGCGACAGAACCGCCAACTCGGCTAACCCAAGCCGTTAATTTGCTTGTGGCGATTTCGCGTCGCGCAGTCCAGCTTCTTGCATCAGCCGAGCAGTGGCGGTGTACGCCTCTCGAACCCAATCCTCGATGCGGTCGGGATCGGGCGAGTATTCCAGTTCGATCGACACTGCGCCGTCGATGCCGAGCGATTTGATCTCGCGGAGGTACGGCAGGAAATCGACGATGCCTCGGCCGGGCGGCAGGTCGCCGTGCTTCTGGCCGTCGCAGTCCGAGATGTGGACGTGAATCGCTTTGCCTTTCAGCCGGCGTAACTCTTCGGGAGCAACCTTCGCGAGGCACAAGTGCGAGACGTCGATGTTTGCCTGCAACGCCGGGTGGTTCACGTCGTCGATGAACTGGGCCATGCGATCGACGTTGTTGAGCAGCGATAGAGCGAAGGGTTCCAGTTCGAGAGCGATCTGCACGCCGAGTTTTTCGGCGTACTCGGCC
>CAZILR010000941.1:0-2467 GCA_964539995.1 uncultured Planctomyces sp. | reverse complement strand
CGACATGTAAAGCATGTTCTCGACGCCGTTGACCTCCTGCTCAATCGGCGAGGCCACGGTTTCCTGCACGACCTTCGCGTTCGCTCCCGGATAGTTCGCGGTCACTTCGACGCTTGGCGGCGCGATTTCGGGGTATTGAGCGATCGGCAGAGTCATCAAAGCCGCACCGCCCGCGAAGACGATGACCAGCGAAATGACGATCGCGAAGACGGGGCGTTCAATGAAGAATTTAGCCATGTTGTTTTCTGTAGCCCTCTCGCTCCGCGAGAGGATTGCCGTTGATGGACTAGATGTGGAATCGCAGGAGAACGTCGAAGAGGAAAGAAAAGTCGAGTGCCATTCGGCTTCCTGTCGCGGAGCGACAGGGCTACTTTTCGACGGCAGGCGACGTCAGTGGTTCGACCTTCGATCCAGGCCGAACCCGTTGCAGGCCGTTCGTTACGATTCGTTCTCCAGCCGTCAGTCCGTCGGCGATCACTCGCATCCCATCGTGAAGTGAGCCGAGTTTCACGCGGCGATAGACAACGTCGTTCTCAGCGCTAACGACGTACACGAACGACTGGCCTTGATCGCGGCCGATCGCGCGTTCGGAGATCAGCACCGCCTTGTGGGGTTCACCCAGCGGCAGGCGGACTCGTGCGAACAGGCCCGGCGCGAGCGGTCGCGCACCTCGTTCCGGTTTCGGATTCGCGAACACGCCGCGCACGCGGATCGTGCCGGTGTTGGGATCGACTTGATTCTCCGCGAAGTCGATCTTGCCGCGATACGGGAAGTCCTCGTCGGTTTGCAGGCCGAGCAGCAGCGGAATTTCCGTTTCCATCGCTGACTTGAGTTTGCCTTCGCGAATCATTTTTTGCAGCGTCAGAAACGTCGGCTCGTCCATGTCGAAATAGAGGTGCATCGGATCGACCGACACGATATTCGTCAGCGCCCCAGTTGACGGAGTGATCAGATCTCCGATCGACGGAACTGACCGGCTGATGCGGCCATTGATCGGGGCCGTGATCTCCGCGAACTCCAAATCGAGCTTCGCCTGAGCCACGGCTGCTTTGCCCGCATCAATCGCCGCGGCAGATAACAGCTTGGCTCCGGTGTCGCGATCAACGTCCGATTGAGTGGCGGCATTTTTCTTGAAGAGTTCCTCTGTCCTAGCCAACTCGGCAGAGGTGGTCTTCAACTTCGCGTCCGCCTGAGCAAGCTGCGCTTTCGCGCTGTCCAGCGCGTTCTGATAAGGTCGTTCGTCGATCTCGAACAACAAGTCCCCCACCTTTACCTCGGCTCCGAGTTCGATGCTCGGATCAAACGCGACCTTCGTCAGATACCCGCTGACGCGAGCACGAATCTCGACCGCATCGACCGCCTCCAGGCGACCAGTGAAGTCCTGAAAGTCAGTGACTTCCTTTTCGGTGGGACTCGCGATTTCCACCTTCACCGGCGGAGCCGCCTTCTTCTCGGCAGCGGCATTGGACTTCGCGCAACCGGCGGAACACGCAATCAACAGCCCCGCCGCGCAGACAAATGGCGCTGCGGTGGACGCTCGCAATGGATTCATGATGTGGCCTCAATGAGATTCTGAAGACGACAGCGAAAGCGGTCGCGGGGATTCTCACAAGGTCATTCCGACAATTCAAACAGCTCACGGTGGTTACGAACTCGTGTGCCGGAATCGCCAAGAAACGCATCGCTACGATCTGCAATCCACGCCACCGACTTAATCTTTGCCGAGCTTCCAGCGCAAATACGCTGTCAAGAACTCGTCGATCCGGCCGTCGAGCACCGGTTGAGGATTACCGACCCGCAGGCCGGTCCGAGCATCCTTCACGAATTGATCTGGGTTAAGCACATAATGCCGCACTGGCTCGCCGCCGAAGCCGATTTTCGTCTTCGAGCCGCGTTTGGCCGCGAGTTCGGCTTCACGCTTGTCCCGCTCGATTTGGTACAGCTTGGCGATGAGCATTTTCTTCGCGGCGGATTTGTTCTTCGTCTGTGACCGTTCATTCTGGCAGGCCGCGACAACGCCCGTCGGGATGTGCGTCAGCCGCACGGCCGAGTCGGTCTTGTTGACGTGCTGTCCGCCGGCTCCGCCCGATCGATAAGTATCGACGCGCACATCCTTTTCCCAGTCGATGTCGATTTCGACGTTTTCATCGACTTCGGGAGTCACATCGACAGCCGCGAACGACGTCTGTCTGCGGGCCGCCGAATCGAATGGGCTGATGCGAATCAAGCGATGCACGCCGATCTCACCTTTGAGATAACCGAAAACATAACTGCCGTGAATCGCGATGGTCGCATTGCGAATGCCCGCTTCTTCACCGGGCGAGCGATCGAGTTCCTCCACCGCGAAGCCATGTTCCTCGGCCCAGCGCAGGTACATCCGCAGGAGCATCTCGGCCCAGTCGGCCGCGTCGGTGCCCCCTCGCCCGCTTGCAGGGTGACGTATGCTCCACACACGTCTTCCGGGGCG
>CAZILR010000940.1:0-2476 GCA_964539995.1 uncultured Planctomyces sp. | reverse complement strand
TTTTCGAGCGGCCCGAAGACCTCCGGACTGGCCGTCGCCCAGTTCGAGGCGGTGATTAGTCCTTTGAAACCCAACCCGCGCAGGAACTGCGATGACTCGTCGTAGAAGCGGCGTTGCAGTTCGGTCAAGAACCGCGCGGTGTCCTGATCGCGCGGCGTTCGTTCGTGAGAAATGTTCCACAGTGGACGAAAGCCGACTCGCCCATCGGCCGGAGCATCGCGGCCGATCTTCTGCCCCTTCCACGCGACGAACGCTTTGTCGAGCGAGCCGTACTTTGTCTTCAGCCACTCACCAAACTGCTGCTCCAGCATTCGCAGTTGCGGGTCGGGGATGTTCTTGTCGTTGAAGGTCCAAAAGAAGAACGAGTCTTCGTTGATGAGTTCCGCGCCGAACACGGCCGGTTCGTCGATCAGTCGTTTGCCGGTCGTTGGGCTAGGCGTCGTGAGCAACGCGCGCCACCAGCCGCGATACTTCACTTGAAACTTCGGATTGAAATAGAGCGTCGCGAAGGCGTGCGACTTGCCGTCGTAGCCGGGCATCCAATCGAGGTCCGCTGGCGGATCGAGCCACAGCGGGAAGTAGATCGAGAAGTGCGTGTAGATGCCTTCTGCCTTCATCGTCTCGACGACGTCGAAGGCTCGCTGAATCTTGGCGGGGTCGACTTCGCCTCGCTTGTCGAACATCGGCCCATGCAACCGCACAAGATTGACGCCGTATTTCGCCAGTTGCCGCGCTTCGCGTTTCAACTCGTCGCGCGATTTCGCCGCCGCTCCGTTGACCGCCCAGAAGCGCACCGGCTCGCCCGTTTGGCTGTGAACGAAGCGGCCATCATTTGCCGTGATGAAGCCGTGCTCGCCCGCCGCCTTCTCGTTGAGGAACCGCAGATCAATCACCGACGAAGCCTCGAACTTGTCGGCAGAGGGATCGAATGCGAACCAATCTTTGTCGGTTGAGGCCGCTGCCTTCGCGATCTCGCCCGGCTTGAGAATCCCGCGCGGTGTGAACGGCTCGGTCGAGAGCACGAAGCAATCCAGCCCGCCATGATTGCTGTTGTCGCTGTGCATGCGGAAGCGAATCGAGTTCGACCCGCGTTTCAATTCGATGCTGCCAACTTTCACCCATGCGATGAATCGCAGGTCGAGTTTTCCATCGCCCGCGATGTTGGCCGCGTCGCGCGCGTTCTTTTCAAATTCGATCGTCTTCCAATCGGCGTCGTTCAAGCGATACGAGAGTTTCGTCGCTGTCGGATTCGCTCGGACCCAGAACTCGAACTTGCCGCCGTCTTTGGCCGAGACCGAGTACTCGGCTTCACCCGCCGGCTTCTTGTCGGCGAAGTTACTGATCCAATCGCCTCCGGAAAGCTGGTCCTTCTTGACTTGGTCGTACCACCACGGATGCCGATTCATCGTGGACTTGGCCGGCTTTTCGCCCTCGATCCAAATCGTTTCGGCATGAGCGATCGACATCGTCAGTGACAAAACGAAGCCAACGATTGGGAAGAGCTTCATGAGGAGTGAATCCGTAACAGGAGGGGACCAATTCGTGAACTGAACGATTCGGCGACTACGCCAGAAAGTCTGACGCGGTATCGGTCGTTGATCCAGAGTTGGGGATTCAGGCTTGGTTTTACGCCAGAACGCTGGATATGCTGCGACCCGCTGCGATTGGGATTCTTGACCTTCCTCACACCCGCCTACCCAGGAGTCGCCCATGAAACGTCTGCTTTCGATCGCGTCCGCATTGTTGCTCACGACCAGCCTCGCTTTGGCCGAGGACGCCAAGCCCGCGAAGCCGGCCGAGAAAGCCGAAGCCAAGCCCGCCCCGAAAAAGGTGGACGTGGGCATGCAGGCTCCCGACTTCAAGATCAATGACGCGAATGGCAAAGAGATCAACCTGTCCGATCTGACCGCCAAGGGGCCGGTGCTCGTGCGACTGACCTGCGGCTGCTCCGGCTGCGACAAGGAACTTGCGTACTTCCAAGCGATTCACGAGGGCTACAAAGATCTCGGCCTGACCTCGGTCGCCGTCTTCCGTGAACCGGACTCGAAGGTCGCGGCCTACGTCAAAGAGAAGAAACTCAACATGCTCTACGCCGTCGATACCAAAGGCGAAGCGTGGAACACGTTCGAGACGAAGACCATGCCCACCAATTTTCTGATCGAAAAAGGTGGCAAGATCGTCAAGGTCGCCGCCGGCTGTGACCCTAGCGGACTGCTCGCCAAGAAGGTCTCCGAGGAAGTCGCGAAGACCGTCAAGACCGAAGCGATCGACGTCCAGAAGAAAGTCGCCGAAGAAGCAAAAGCCAAGAAGTAGTTCGACGACGAACGCCGATTGAAACAGCACAAGCCCGCTCGACTCCGATGGTCGAGCGGGCTTGATGTTTTTGTAGCTTGGACGCCCTCGTCCGAGCGCTCGGACGAGGGCGTCCAAGCTACGGACGTCACCAGTCAATACCGAACGTCGTCCAGCGGCTGCC
>CAZILR010000939.1:0-2478 GCA_964539995.1 uncultured Planctomyces sp. | reverse complement strand
CGGATCGATATCGATCAGCCAACCGACGCCCAGAGCGGCCAACGCCAAGCCTCCCTCGAACAGGCCGGCGAAGTTCAAGAACTGGCTGCGATCCCGTGGGTCGAACATGAGATTCTCAGGCGGCGCGGCGCAACGGCTCGGCGGAGGTTTCGACCTCGGCCGCTGCGGACTCGGAGTTCGCAATCCGCAGATGACGCCGATCCAGGATGCCAGCATGACTTTCGCTGAGTAACTCCAACCCAACACCGCACACGATCGCGGCCAACGAGGATGAGCCTCCCAAGACCGTCAGCAGCAACAACGGCCAGGCGGTCGTGGCTGCACCACTGAAGAATGCCAGCGCGGTGAGCATCAATAACAACCCGGTCACGGCGGACAGCCCCAGCCCCAGGCGACCAAACGAATACATCGGCCGCCCTTTGCTGGAGGTCTGGCAGGCGAAGTAAATCACGTCCAAGAAAACGTCGAACGTGCGGCTGATGCCGTAATGACTTTGCCCAGAGAATCGACGATGCGCGTTGACGGGAATCTCGGTCACTCTGCCGCCCAGAACATGAACGAGCGCCGGCAAGAACCGATGCTGCCCCGCTCGCAATCGCAGTTCGCGAGCGATGTCACCGCGCAAGCACTTGATGCCGCCCATGTCGCGGACTTGGCAACCCGTGCTGTGACGCAGCAACCAATTCGCCGCGCGGCTGGGGATGACTCTCAAGAACGTGTTGATGTCACGGTTGATTCTGCGACCGGAGACAAGATCGAATCCCTTGCGGGCCTCTTCGATCAAACGCGGAATCTCTTCAGGGGGCTGTTCCAGGTCCCCATCGAGCATCACGACGAATCGGCCGGAGGACTGCTGGAATCCGGCATCCGTGGCGATCGCCTGGCCAAAGTTGCGAGTGAGATGCACCGGCTTCAAATGCGGATAGGTGGCCGTCAACTCGTCGAGCAATTCGCTGGTACCGTCCGTCGATCCGTCGTCCACGACGATGATCTCGTACTCGTCGGACAACGCCTGCATCACGGCATCGACGCGGCGCACGAATTCGCGCACACAGGTCAGCTCGTTCCGCATGGGAGTCACCGTGCTGATTTCGACATTCGTCGAGCGAAAAGGCTTCATCCTTGAACCTTTGAATGATCTCGCCAAAAAAGCGATTTGTGTTTGAATCGTGAAAAAGGAGTCCGGCCACACAGAATCCTATGCGGCACGCCGTTGTTCCACCTCGACAGCCTTGACCTCAATCGCCGATCGTGGCTTTTCCGCATCACACAACAAGCTCAACCCAAACCCGAAACTCACGCGGTTCTCGACCTCACGAAACCAAGTGTGGAGCATGCGGATCGTCAGTTTTTGAACCCCGGACTTGTGTCGATTGGTTCGCAATTCGGTGTTGAGTTCGCGATGCAGCAACCGCTCAGAAATGAAGTACGGAAAGAAACCGAGTGCGTTCCAGTATCGCTGCCGCCGCGGCTGGAACCCGACTTCGCTCAGCTTGCCGATCAATTCGCGTGACGTGTAGCGGCGGAAGTGTCCGTTGTTGCGATCCCGTTCGCCGTACAACAACGGGAACGCGGGGACCAAGACGACCAGTTGACCTCCTGGTACCAGGCGATCCCAAATTCGACGCAGTTGCTCGCGGTCATCCTCGATGTGTTCCAAGACGTCGATGATCGTGATCGCATCGAACAAGCCGGTCACTCGATCCAAGTCAGATCCGGTCCCTTGGACGATGTGGAGTTCTGGATGCAACGTGTTCGCCAAGCTCACTAGCTCTGTATTTGGTTCGAGACCACAGACTGTGTGTTGCTGCTGCTGAAGCAAACTGAGCAGCCCTCCGCTGCCACAGCCGATGTCCAACACTCGTTCCCCTCGAACGCAACCGGCCACGAGTCGCAGCAGGTTGAAATTGCGGAAATCGTTCTGCAACGAACCCAACCCCTCGTACAAATGGGCGAGGTATTCGGCCGAATGAGTCATTGCGACTCCCAAAGCGAGTGGGAAGGTGGGATGAGCACTCGAGAGCTGCGGAGAATTCCGCGATTCGGCTTATAGGCCGAATTTGAGAATTCGATCAACGCCTCTTTGCCGACTCGGCCACCGTTGAGGACTCGACGGAATCGTTCGTCGCCGTTCGCTGGTCAATCCCGCGCTGATCCCTGAGTCGCACGCACACTAACGGCGCTTCGCGGCTGCCAGCCATCTGAGTCATCCGGGCGATCTCTTGCAGATCGACAAACGGCGCGACGGATTGAAGTTTCGGCAAAGTCTGACGCTCGACAACCGCCAGCAAGTCTCCAGATCGCTTCACCTCTTGCAGCAACTCCGAGAGCGTGCTGACTTGGTAAACCGGCTCGTCGAGATAAAAAATCGATGGATGAAACCCAGGCAACGTCCCTTTGCGGACGTAGACACACACCGGTTGGTCGCGCAGGACGTCCTGTCGCAATTGCTGAGCGAACTCGGCGGTGATCCGACGG
>CAZILR010000938.1:0-2487 GCA_964539995.1 uncultured Planctomyces sp. | reverse complement strand
ATTGACGTCGAGCGTCGCGACAACTTCGCCCGCTGGGTTCGTCAGCGCGACCTTCTGGCCGGCCTTGATCGTCTTGGCCAATTCTGCGGTGATTGGGAACGAAATCGGAATCGTCCAGGCGTAGAGCTTGCCGTTGTGTTCGATGACCGACTCGTCGAGCACTCGGTTGTAAGTCGCCGAGTTCATCGGCCCGGTCAGCGGGCTGAGGGTGCCGTCACCGAAGCGATAAACCGACGACAAATCGGCGCTCGAAACAGGGACTTTCGGGAGTGCGGCAGCTTCGGCCTGGAAGCTTGCGATTTCGTCGTTCGAGACCGTCCGGCAAACCGGCTCAGACAGACCACCATGCGGGAGAATCAGATCAGCCATTGGAAATGTCACCTCAAAAATGCGGTCACGTTCGGACCAAGGATTTGCCGGGCCGAGCGATCGCTTCCGTCTGCGATCCGCCCAAATCGGCTCGGCAAAACGCGGCGAACGGACCTCAATCCAAACGGATCGTTACGACCGCGTCAAAGCGGGGCGGACAGTAGGGGAACGCTGACGCAGGCGTCAACCCGATGCGCAATCGTCCGTTGTCGCTTGTTCTGGATGCCGGTCGGTTCCTCGGCAATCTCGTCGTCGAAAGACGGACGGCAAGGTTGAACTGCCCGCAGCCAGTCGCTACTTTGCCGCGTTCTTACGCCCGGCTTGGGACAAAGTTTCGTCCAAAATTTGGCCGACGGCGACCTGATGCGTTGAGATTTTCGAGGACCATCCGTGACTACCGAGACTCGTAAAATTCCGTCGATCAAGCGACGCAAGACCGCGAACCACCAATCGTTCGCGTTGACGGTCGAGCAAGCTGCTCCCAGCACCAAGAAGTGGTACTCCGTCGATGCCGACGGACAGGTCGTGGGACGGCTCGCAACCCGGATCGCCACCGTGTTGATGGGCAAGCACAAGCCGGATTACACGGCGAATGTTGATAGCGGCGATTACGTCGTCGTGACCAACGTCGATCGCGTGCGATTCACCGGCCGCCAAATGAACCACCCGACGATCCCGTATTACACCACCAAGACGATGACAAAGGTGTACCAGCGGTTCTCCGGATTCCCCAGCGGCCGTAAAGAGATGACCGCCGCGGATCGGCTGACCAAGAAGCCGGATGACATTCTGATGAATGCTGTCCGACGCATGTTGCCCAAGACCAAACTCGGCCGAAACATGCTCATGAAACTGAGACTATTCAGCGGCCCCAAGCACGATCATCAAGCTCAATGCCCGGTCGAGTTGCCGGCGTTCGTGAAGTAGCTCTCGCACAGTTCACTCGCAGAATTTCATTGGAATCGGGATTCATGGAAAATCAAGAAGCTGAAGCCGCTCCGGCCGCCACTGAATTGGCCGCTGATCTGACTCTGGGACAAGCCGGAGCACCCTCCGTCGTTGCTGAGGTACAGCCGCGTTTGCCGCAGTTGGTGCGTGGCAAGATCGACAAGAGCGGTGTCGCAATGGGAACTGGTCGCCGCAAGACGGCGGTCGCTCGTGTGCGACTCAAGGACGGCAGTGGCGTCGTCACGATCAATGGCCGACCGTTGGCGGAATACTGTGTCAACGAACGTGACCGCAATTCGGTTCTCGCGCCGCTCAAGGCGACCGAATTGATCGGCAAGGTCGATATCTCGGTGCTCGCTCACGGCGGCGGTCCGACGGGACAAGCCGAAGCCATGATGCTCGGCATCGCTCGCGCCTTGCAGGCCAAAAACCCGTTGCTCCACGGAGCCTTGTCGGACGGTGGTTTTCTCACTCGCGACAGCCGCATGGTCGAACGCAAAATGTACGGCCACAAGAAATCTCGCCGCAGTTTCCAGTTCTCGAAGCGTTGATCGCTCTCGCGAGTCGGCTGCGAATCATTTCACACCTCGCCCCGTCGGGATTTCCCACGGGGCGATTTTGTTCGCAGTGCGTTTGAAGTCGTAACGACGGAGTCCGCGATGCTCGGACAACTGCTGCTTCCCGAACTGCGAGAGTTGATCCAGCTCAACGATCGTGGCGGGATGCGCGAATTCTTGGAAGCGCTGCACCCCGCGACGTCGGCAGAGGTTCTCGACAACGTCACACCCGCCGAAATCTGGGCGGTACTCGCCAGTGCGTCTTTTGAAAAGCAGGCCGAAATCTTCGGCTACTTCGAGCCAGCTCGACAAACGGTGTTGGTTGAAAGCGTCGAACGTCCGCATCTCTCGAAACTCATCGAGACGATGGCTCCCGACGACCGCGTGGACCTGCTCAAAGAGATGGACCCGGAACACGTCGAGGCTTTGTTGCCGCTGATGGCCCAGGCGGAGCGTAACGACATTCGCCGATTGCTCTCGTACCCGGATGGCAGCGCCGGTTCGATCATGACGACCGATTACGCCTCGCTGCCAGAACACATCACCGTTGCCGAGGCTCTCGATCAACTCCGCCGTCAGGCTCCCGACCGCGAGACGATTTACTACATCTACA
>CAZILR010000937.1:0-2489 GCA_964539995.1 uncultured Planctomyces sp. | reverse complement strand
CGCGCCGATAATTCTCTTGAGAGTCGGCCGACCGACGTGCGCCGTCGCACACCGAAGATGGCACGCCTGGAAGCGGTTTTATTTGTTGGCGACGAGCCGCTGTCGATCAAACGCCTCGTGCAGCTCGCGACGTTGGCCGACGTGGAGGAGGCTCAAGAACTGATCGACCGGCTGAACTTGGCCTACGACGCGAGTGGTTCCACCTTCCGCGTCGAGCGAGTCGCGACCGGCCTGCGCTTGCTGACTCGGCGTGAGTTTGTCTTCTGGCTCGACAAACTCCATCAGCGACAAGCGGCGTTGAAACTGACTCCGCCGATGCTCGAAACGCTGGCGATCGTCGCCTACCGACAACCACTGACCCGCGCGGACCTCGAAGCGGTTCGCGGCGTTCAGTCGGCGGAGATGCTCAAGCAATTGATGGAACGCGAACTGGTTCGCATCGCCGGCGAAGACGATTCGCTCGGCCGCCCGTTCCTGTACGAGACCACGCGAAAGTTTCTGGAGCTTTACGGCCTGCAATCGCTCGACGACCTGCCAATGGCCGATCGCCTGCGCCGCCAGCGAACTCCGGTTGCGGACGAGATCACCAGCGCGGCGTAGGTCGATACTCCGCATTTCTCCCTCTCCCTCTGGGAGAGGGTCGGGGTGAGGGAGCCAACCGCCCATGAATCCCTCATCCGGCCTTCGGCCACCTTCTCCCAAAGGGAGAAGGCACGCAACGAGGCCGCAATCAGGCATTGGCGCTTGTCCCACAAAAAAGCCCGGTCTGCTTTCGCAGCCGGGCTTTCGTGAACGCTGAGTGCCGAAGCAGTCAACTACACCATGTCCTTCAGCGCCTTGAGCGGCCGAACGCGGACGGCCACGCTGGCGGGCTTCGCCGGCAGGTCACGCAGTTGGCCGAGCACCATCACACCCTTGCGAGCGGGTTGGGCCGGCTTGTTCTTGCGGACGATCTTGCACAGGCCGGGAATTGCGAAGAGTCCCGGTCCCTTCTTGCCCAACGCTTTTCCGACTTCGGCGGTCAGAGCGTCGAACACGGACGCCACTTGCTTCTTGTTGAGACCGGTCGCCTCGGCGACGTTGGCAAAAATTTCGGACTTGGACGGAGCTTTCGCAGCGGCTTTGGCCATGATCAGTAACCCTCCTAGCTTGGTGACGATGGACGTGACACGTCGACATGACGGACGAACGCACGGATGAAAATAATTCGACGGCGAAATTGCAACCGGCTTCTCTCGAAAAAAGCTGGAATTTCCGCAAAAAACTAATGGTTCTTTCGAGATGCCTCCGTTGAGCCGCGCGACGGGAATCCGGTCGCCTCAACCGCTGTCAGTCGTTGAAACGTCAGCATCTGACCTGATGGAGGATCCGTAATTGTGATTTCGATCTGAGCCACTCCGAACGGAATCTCATCACACAACCACAAGTCCACTCGATAACGCAGCTCATGATCCGCGTGCTTGGGTTGAAACAAAACTTGCGCAGCGGCTCGTTGACAACGAAATGCTTTGTCGGGACGCAACGGCGATTTGAGATAGCGAATGTGACCGGGACGATACTCAACGGACTGCGGCAAGCTGGTGACGAGTCGCTGTGCGGCAAGAAGATCCTCTCGTGGAAGCGCACCTCCTACCGAAGATCTCAAGAACTCGGACGACTTCTTACCGGCATTGAACGCTTCGGCGTCGATGCTGACGCTGGCTCCCGGTGGGCGATGCGAGCGACCATCAATGGGACGATCTTTCAGAAAGTCCCAGTCCATCTCCAAAAGTTGTACTTCCACAACTTTGTTTTGATTCGCACGGTTGAGGGCGGTCACCGTCAATGTGTTTTCGCCGATCGAATTGTCAAACTCGTCCATTCTCAAAAGCGACGATCCTGTGCGAACGAACTTCACGCTGACATCGCCTTGGACTTTCGGATCGCCGAGTTTCGGAAACCACGACCAGAGCGGATGGCCGAACTCGAACGGCGGTGGTGGTTCGGAATAATCGACCCACTTCCAACGCTCCATCAGCGACAGCAGCCACGTCGATTGCCACGGATTGCTGCCGGGGAGATTGGCCGAGACAACAGAGGTCGCGAGCAGTATCGACGACACAATCTGAAAGCCGCGCCGCGATCCCCAGGTATCGAAGACCGGGATCATCGCGATCAGCCACAGCGGAACGAGCCACAGCATCCAACGCAACGCGACGCTGTTGCCGCCGTAGTTGTAGTTCTGCGTTCGAGTCAGATAGAAGCCGAAGACCATCGCCGTCAGTCCCGCTCCGACCAGCAACAGCGTGCGTTGTCGGCACTCCGGCCAGCGACGCCAGCCGATCCAACCCACGAGCGTCAGCAGCCAGACCGGGGTCAGCGACAGCAAGCCGTGATGGCCGATCGTGCAATGCACGAAATACTTCAGCGGCGAATCGAGGTTGCGGTCCAAGCCTTGCGGGTTCGACCAATAGCTCGGAATTCCTTCGTGCTCGTAAACGTATTTGTCG
>CAZILR010000936.1:0-2489 GCA_964539995.1 uncultured Planctomyces sp. | reverse complement strand
CAGGTGCTCAAGTCGCTCGACGCGCTCGGCGACGAAGGGGGAGCCGCGACGCTGCATGCCAACGGACGAACGACCTGGCCACACGGTCCGTGGCACACGCGGCCGACGTTGCTCGACGGGGCGTTACAGTTGGCGATCCTCTGGGGAATCCAGCGAAGCGGGATGACGTCGATTCCGATGAGCGTGGGAACCTATCGCGGCTTCGATTCACCAGCGAAGGCTCCGCTGAGTTGCGAGGTCCGCGTGCGCCAGCAGTCTCGCCACGCGAACCACTTTGACATCCGGATCCTGTCCGAATCGGAAGACGTCGTCGCCGAACTGGAGAATGTCGAAATGGTCCTGCATCTCGACGCGCGGGACGGTCGAATATGAGCTTTCCACCGATTGCCGTCGTCGCGCAAGCGTGCGTTCTGCCAGGTGCTCTCAACCCGGACTCGCTGTATCGGCTGATTCGCGAACGCCGATCCGGCTTGCGGTCCGTCCCGCCCGGACGTTGGGAAGCGGACCCACGCCGCGTGCTCGATTCCAGCGGCCGAACCGGGACGGTCGTGTCGGATCGCGGCGGCTACGTCGAGGGCTTTGAGCAGGTCTTCGATCCGAGTCCGTTCGCTGGAAAAGTTGCGGACATCGCGAAGCTCGACGTCGCGTTCCAATGGGTGCTGCACGCGGCCAGCGAAGCGCTGCGCTCGGTGCGCGGCACGGACATTCATCGCCGCACGTCATTAATTCTCGGAAACCTCAGCTACCCGTCTGCGGAACTGGTGCGGTTTTCTAAGTCCTACTGGCGACGGCAAGCCGACTGGTCGAAGTCAGACTCGTCGAAGACTCTCGATCCGCGCAATCGATTTCACTCGTCACAAGTGGCGACACTGACGGCGAAGTGCCTGCAACTCGGAGGCCGCGCGTATTGTCTCGATGCCGCGTGCGCGTCGTCGTTGTACGCGATCAAGCTGGCTTGCGACGAACTGCATCAACAGCGAGCCGACCTAGTGCTGGCGGGTGGAGTCGCTGCCGCTGACGACTTCTTCATTCACATTGGCTTCACCGCGCTCAAGGCTCTCAGCCGTAGCGGTCACTGCCGGCCGTTCGGCGAGCAAGCCGATGGACTTGTCCCGGCCGAAGGAACGGCGATCGTCGGGCTCAAACGGCTGGAGGACGCGGTCGCGCAGGGGGATGACATCCTCGGCGTGATTCGTGGCATCGGTCTCTCAAACGATGGGACCGCCGGAGGACTCCTCTCGCCCGATAGCGGCGGGCAAGTGCGAGCCATGCGTCAGGCTTACGCAGCGGCGGAACTTGATCCGGCGGAGATTTCGTTCGTCGAATGTCACGCGACCGGAACATTGCTCGGCGATGGCATTGAATTGACGAGTCTCTGTGAAGTCTTCGGAACCGACCGGTCGTTGGCCATCGGATCGCTCAAGTCGAACCTGGGGCATCTTCTGGCGGCGGCCGGCGGCGCGGGCTTGTTGAAAGTACTCGCCGCGTTGAGACACGGTGAACTGCTGCCCGGTGCCGATTGCGGCTCGCTGCGCAGCGAGCTATCGACCGGTCCTCTCGAAGTGATCAATGAGGCTCGGCCGTGGACGCGCGGGACAACGCCTCGTCGAGCCGCCGTGAGCGCCTTCGGATTCGGCGGCTGCAATGCGCATCTGATTGTTGAGGAGTGGATTCCTGCTCGATCCACGAATGGCCGCGTCCACATGCCGGCTCCGGCAACCGATCAGGCTCAACCGCTGGCGATTGTCGGACTGGCCGCTCAGGTCGGCACGGGAAAGGACGTGTCTGACTTTGCGGCTCAATTGTTGGGGGCCGCCGCCGTTGAAAACTCACTGCAGCCGATGAACTCGATCTCGCTGGAAGCACGCGGACTGCGGTTCCCACCGCAGGATTTACGCCGAGCACTTCCGCAACAACTGTTGGCGTTGAAAGTCGCGATGGACGCGGTGTGTGCTCTGACTCTGCCGAAAGAACGCACCGGCGTCTTCGTCGGCATGCAGGTCGATACGCAAGCGACACGATTTGGACTCAGCGAGGCTCAGACGGTCGATCTTGCCAACGATCTGGAGTCCGGTACGCCGTCGGTCGATGCGGCCATCGTGCTGGGAACCATGCCGAACATCCCGGCCAATCGGATCAACATCCAACTGGACCTGCGCGGTCCCGGCTTCACCGTGTCGGCGGATGAGCTGTCGGGTGTCCGAGCATTGGAAATCGCGGCTCAAGCTCTGGTGGCTCGCGAACTGGACTGCGCGGTCGTGTGCGCCGTTGATCTGTGTTGCGAGCCAGTGCATGAACAAGCCGCCGCCGAGGTGCTCGATGAGTCACGGCAAACACCCGGCGACGCGGCTGTGGCGTTCGTCCTCAAGCGGTATGACGATGCCGTGCGAGACGGTGACACGATCGTCTCGCTCATCGAAATGCCGTCGCGGTAATGGCCGGCCAGGAATAGTCCGAGCTGATGCCTGCGTTCCGGTTTGGGCTGCCCG
>CAZILR010000935.1:0-2489 GCA_964539995.1 uncultured Planctomyces sp. | reverse complement strand
GACCTCTCCTTTTTGTCCTTCGTATTTGGCGGCGAAGTCCAGTTTTTCTTCCGGCGGATAGGTCGCGTCGAATCCTTTGAGGCCGACGTTGTCGAACGGGCCGACGAATCGCCAGCCGGTCAAGAAACCGAAGTGCTTCTGGAGATTCACCTCTTCCTTCATCTCTTTGAGCTGCTTGGCAATCTTCTTCACCTGGTCGTCATCGGTGGCACCGCTCAGAGCCTTCTTGAATGTTGCCTTCGCGGCGTCCGTGTCTTTCTCGCTGAGCGACTTCTCGGCGGAAGCGAGTAGCCGAGCGACCGCGTCGCGGCGGAACTCTGGGCTGGGATCGAGCAGCATGTCCGGGATGATCCGATCCGGCGCAGCGGGATCGACTCGCGAGAGCAGTTCAAACGCGAGCCGCCGACCGCGTGGGTCTTGCTCAACGTCGCGGATCAATTTTTCGAGCGACTCTTTGGGAAGCGGCTTGTTGGCCTTCACGGCGCGATCCGCGATCGTCTCGACCGCTCCGCGCAGGTAGTTCGCCGCGAGCGGATTCGCATCGCGAAACCCCATCAGCACGGCGGGCAACGTGGCGGCGTCTTGCTGTGACAGTGCCGCGACTGCTTGATTGGCCTCGCGGTTCCCCTGGCCTTCGCGGCCAACCGCTTTGATCGTTTTCAGCAGTGAATCGGTGTCGGCTGCGGCTGCGGAAACCGACGGAACCAAAAGAGTCGCGATCAAGAGTCCACGGATCGTCCAACTTGGCATGGCATCCTCGTGCGGCAAAAGGCGGGAAAGCAGGGGAAGGTCCAGTCGATTGGCGAGCGTCTCGCGGAGGCAGATCGTAGCGGATCGACGGGCAGACGGAAGCCAGCCGCAGTCGTTCGTTCGACCGCTTAATCTGATCGTGTCCGCGCCGGTGTGACGTTATGCTGGCAACGACTATTACTGCGGAGTTGCCATGCGAGTTCTTTGCTCTCGTCCGCTGATGTTGTTGTGCCTGTGGTTCGTTTTCGCCAAGACGGCACGGAGTGAGGAGCCATCGCGATTCGTGCGGACTCAAGTGGGTGAGCTGCCGATCATCTTGTCGGCTCCGCACGGCGGAAAGCTGGATGTCCCGGACGTGGATGTCCGCAAAGGGGAAGGCTTGAAGACTGGTGGCAGTGGCTTCGTCGCCAGCCGCGACACCGGGACGGAGGAGTTGGCCGAGCAAGTGGCTGACTCGATCGCCAAGCGGTTCGGCAAGAAGCTGTACTTCGTGATCGCTTGCTCGCATCGCAAGTACCTCGACCCGAATCGACCGCCGGAGATCGCTTACGAAGACGCCGACGCCAAGCCGATTTACGAGTCGTACCACTCCGCTCTACGCAATGCGTGCCGCGACGTGCAGAAAACATTTCGCAAGGGACTGCTGCTCGACCTTCACGGACAAGGAACCGCGAAGGACACCGTCTTTCGAGGCACACAAAACGGCAAGACCGTGACACTGCTGCGAGAACGCTTCGGTGAAACCGCTCACGTCGGCGAGACAAGCCTGTTCGGCCGTTTGAAAACACACGGCTGGAAAGTGCATCCCGATCCGTTCGACGGCCGCGAGCAATCCGGCTTCACAGGCGGCTACATCGTGCAGACCTACGGAAGCCATCAAGGCTTCGGCATCGACGCGATCCAGTTGGAATTCGGAGCGGACTTCCGTGCGAAAGACGTTCGCGTGAAGACCGCCGGGACATTGACCAACGCCGTGGCCGATTACGCCACCAACTTCCTGGACCTCCAGGTATCCGCGACCTCGTCAGGCTCCGAGTCATGCGACGCAGCCGAGTCGGATTCCCTCCCGCGGAGTGATCCCGCATCGGATGCGATTGGCGCGGTCTGCCAATCAGCCGGCACGCGCTAGCGTCCGGTTCGGAAGTGCAAGAAACGCCCCGAACCGGACGCTAGCGCGTTCCGGCTGATAGGACATACGAACGCAGTTTTTTCTTGTGGTTCGTATGAGTTGCTCTACTTCGCGTTTTTTTCTGCTCGATCCGTCCACTCCTTCTGCGAGCCTTCGATGCGCAAGGGGCCGGCGATTTCTTTGCCGTCGCGGAGGATGACGTAGGCATCGGCACCCGCAACGCTGTCCCAGCGGAGCTGCGCGAGACCGCCGGCTTTCGCGGTTCGCGAGGCGGCGGTGCGACGGCCTTGAACGCCAGTGGCGATGATCGCGTAGTGATGCTCGCCCGATCCGTCGTCCTTCAGGATTACGGGAGCCGCCGGAGTCGAAATCTCCGCCTGCCGCAGCTCGCCTCCCCAGAGTTGCAAAACCTCGCTGGGATACGGCAGTCCGCCTCCGCCATAGCCGCCTCCGCCGAGCGACATCATGCCCTGGCCGATGACCGCATCGGTCAACGGTTCGCCGTGGCCAGGCCGGAACGATTGGAAGCGGATTCGGCCGGGATGAGTCAGCCCTGACCACTCCTTTTGCGGGACTTCGGAAAGCTCCAGTCCCTCGCCTTGGATGATCG
>CAZILR010000934.1:0-2490 GCA_964539995.1 uncultured Planctomyces sp. | reverse complement strand
AAAAGCGGATACAGCGGCACTTTGTACGGCCGCGGCATGTGCGGCTCTTTCACGCGCAGAATGAACAGACAGATCATCGCCAGGATGTACCAGATCAACGCGGTCAGGTTGCAAGTGAGTACCGCGACCAATACAGCCGCCTCGTTGAAGTAGCCCCAGATCACGAAGCCGGCGACGACGAGACTCCAGACGAAGATCGAAACATCGGGAGTACGTCGCACCGGATGCACATGACCCAGAATCGACGGCAGATAACCCGCTCGGCCCATCGCGAACGATTGCCGGCTGACGGCGAAGATCATCCCGTTGTAGCTGGCGACCATGCCGCAGATCGCCAGAATCGAAAACGCGATCAAGTGCGGCGAGTGAGCCGCATCCGGCCAGACCTCGCGATAGACCATCGGCAGCGGAAACAACACGGTGGCTTTGCCGGTTTCCTTGTAGTCTTTCCCCGCCGTGACCGCGAAGAACCACGTCAGCACGACCAACACGATCAACGTGAT
The DNA here is from genome assembly GCA_964539995.1 of uncultured Planctomyces sp. Classification (GTDB taxonomy): domain Bacteria; phylum Planctomycetota; class Planctomycetia; order Planctomycetales; family Planctomycetaceae; genus SXKJ01. The sequence continues at coordinate 1,987 of CAZILR010000934.1, read as the reverse complement.
CTGCGCGTACGTCAGTCCGCGCGGAATCGAGTGATGAGGTTCATGGGCTTCCTCCGCCGCGAGTGCGACCGATTCGATAATCACCAGCCACCAGATCGCGTACGGAATCGCTTTGAGCACTCCGGACCAACCGTCGGTCAGTAGCGGTTCCGTGAGGATTCGCTCGACCTTCACGCCTGGAATGCAAGCGATCCAAAACCAGATGAGCGCGATGATCGCTCCGTAGGTCATCCACTCCATGATCTTGGCTTGCTCTTTCGCGCCGATCCATTGCAGCAGCGCGAACAGAGCCACCGTGACCAGCGCCGCGACGGTTGTCACCTTTCCTTGCGGCAATCCTTGGAACAGTAGATTCAGAATGAAGTAAACATAGCCTCCCGTCGCGATCGCGGTGCCGATGGTGGCGAACAAGCTCTCCAGAAACATCGACCAGCCCATCACGAAGCCCAGCCACGGCCCGACCGCTCGGCGGCCGTAGGCCAGCGGCCCGCCGGCAAACGGCATCGCGACCGACAACTCCGAAAGCGCCAACACCCAAGCCATGTAGAGCACACACACAAACAGCGAAGCGATCAACATTCCGGTTGGCCCGGCGACTCCCAACCCGCCATTCCAGCCAAAGTACTCGCCGGTGATGACCGCCCCGACTCCGAGCGCCCAAATCTGGGCTGTCCCCATCGGCTTCTTCAGCGAGTGCTCGTCGAGATATTTTTTTTCTTCCGGCCGCAGAGCCGCAGCGTCGATGACCACGGTCGGTTCGGGGAGTGGTTCGCTCATAAGCAGCCTCGCGTTGGGGAGGAGATCGCGCGGCCATCACACACGGGCAGGTCTCCTGTTTCAAGTGCATGGAATCCCGGCCAGAGTGGTTTTAGACTGCGACCCCTCAATTGTGCTCGCCAAACGCGGAGTCATTCATGTGCGGCATCGTCGGATTTCTTGCCAAGAAACCGGAGCTTGTTCAGTCGCTCGGCGAGCAGGTCGTGCCGATGCTCACCTGCATGGGGGATCGCGGCCCTGATTCAGCGGGCCTGGCGGTGTTCGGTGAACCGGTCGAAGCAGCGCTGCGACGATTCAGCCTGTACGCTCCGAGCCGATTGTTCGATTGGAATGCCTTCGAGCAACAATTCACCGCGCGGCTTGGTGGGCAAGTTGAACTGAACGCACGGGAGAATCACGCAACGGTGATCGCGTCGGCCAATCCGGTGCGTTTCAAAGGGTGGCTCACCGAGACGTATCCTGACCTGCATCTGCTGTCGATCGGTCGCGCGATCGACGTCTACAAAGACGAAGGCCATCCGTCCGAGATCGCTCGGCGGTATCACTTCACGAAGCTCACTGGAACTCATGGCGTCGGACACACGCGCATGGCAACGGAGTCGGCGGTGTCGCCGGCACACGCTCACCCCTTCACGGCGGGTGAGGATTTTTGCCTCGTCCACAACGGCTCGCTCTCGAACCCGTACAGCGTGCGTCGCAAGCTGGAGAAAAAAGGCATCCGCTTTGAAACGGACAACGACACCGAGGCCGCTTGCCGGTTCCTCGAATGGCGGATGAGCGAAGGGGACCAACTGGAAGCGGCGATCGAGAAAGGATTCGACGAACTCGACGGCTTCTTCACGCTGCTAATGGCGACCGCCGACAAGTTGATCCTGGTCCGCGACCCATTCGCCTGCAAGCCGGCCGTCGCAGTAGAAACCGACGAGTACGTTGCCATCTCGTCGGAATACCGTGCGCTCGCTCACCTGCCCGGCGTTAAGAACGCTCGCATCTTTGAACCTGTTCCGGAACAGATCTACTCATGGACCGTGTCATCCCCCTCGACCTGACCCGCCTCACCGTGCGCGAGCTGAATCAGTTTCTGCATCACGAGCTGTCCGGTGGCCCGATGCGGATCGAGATTCTCAACCCCAACGGCATGCACAACCTCGCCGTCGGCTTGGACGCTCCCGCCGAGATCGACATCCTTGGCCACGCTGGCTACTTCATT
>CAZILR010000933.1:0-2502 GCA_964539995.1 uncultured Planctomyces sp. | reverse complement strand
AAGCCAGTCAATCCCGGCTTGATTCCCAGCCGCAACAGATAGTCGGGAACCTCTTGCGAGAGATGTTCGATGAACTCCGGGCGTTCCGGACGTGGCCCGACCAGCGACATCTCGCCGCGCAGCACGTTCCAAAGCTGCGGCAGTTCGTCGAGTCTCGTTTTGCGGAGAAATCGCCCGATGGGAGTGACTCGCGGATCGCCCTTGGTTGCGAACTGCGCACCGTTCTTCTCGGCGTCGATTCGCATGGTGCGGAACTTGTAGAGCACGAACGGTCGGCCGTAGCAGACCGCTTGGCGACGATCGCTGGGTTTCTGCCGACGTTCGTCACCAGCGGCGTCGGAACGAAATCCTCGGCGGTCGCGAGAGCCTCTCAGATTCAGCCCCGTTCGAATCTGCCGGAACAGGATCGGCCCCGGCGAGGTTAATCTCACCGCGAGCGCGACCAGCAACATCACCGGCGCGAGCAACACCAGCATCCCGACCGCGCAAAGCACATCCATCGCTCGTTTCGCCTGCTGGGTCCAGCGATCGATGGTTCGGAGATTCGTCTGTGGACGTTCCAATTCGAGCCGAGTCAGCCAGTCGGCCGGCGGCAATTGCTCCGACTTCGCATAGTTGGCGACGATCGTCGCGAAATCGGCCTCCGAGGAAACGGAGGCATCGCAGGCGGGAATGGTCGCAGACATGAGCGTCGGTGTCTCCGGTTCGTGGAACTCCAGGAAGTCGGAAAAACATACACGGTCAGCGGCCGTCTTCTGTGGTGCAAAGCCGCAACCGGTCGAGGATCGCACAGACCAAGTCCGTTCGTGTGCAAAGTAGCGATGCCGCTTGTAGAACCAGCGTGTTGCCAAATGGCAACATGCACGCGACAAGCAACAGGAGTCCGACATGCCCAGTGATCTCGATTTCCGCCCCAAACTCCCGCGCGACAAGTCGCCGCGCATCGGCTGCATCGGGGCCGGATTCATCATGGCCGATTGCCATTTGGTCGCGTATCGAGAGGCTGGCTTCAACCCCGTCGCGATCTGCTCCGGTTCGCGGGGCCGAGCGGAAGAAGTCGCGAAGCGGCACGGCCTCGCGACGGTCCACGACGATTACCACGCGTTGCTGGCCGACAAGAGCATCGAAGTCATCGATATCGCCGTGCCGCCTGATGTGCAGATCGACGTCGTGCGTGAAGCGGTCAAACAGTCCGATCACATTCGTGGCATCCTCGCGCAGAAGCCGTTGGGGATGAACTTCGCGGAAGCGGCCGAGATCGTGCGGTTGTGTCGCGACGCCGGCATCACGCTCGCCGTGAATCAAAACATGCGCTACGACCAATCGGTGCGCGCGACGCGACGGCTGATCGAGCGTGGTGACTTGGGCGAACCAGTCTTCGCGTCGATCGACATGCGCGCGATCCCGCATTGGATGCCGTGGCAGCAGCGGCTTGGCTGGGTCACGCTGCGGATCATGAGCATTCATCATCTCGACACGTTCCGCTTCTGGTTCGGCGATCCCGAACGAGTCTTCGCCAGCGTCCGCACCGATCCGCGCACGTCGAAAAAGTTCGAGCACACCGACGGCATCTGCCTCTACATCCTCGAATACGCGAACGGCTTCCGAGCCTCGGCCTGGGACGATGTCTGGGCCGGACCTGCTCTTGAAGGAGCCGCGTCCGACATCGGCATCCGCTGGCGCATCGAGGGGACAACGGGCTTGGCTCGCGGCACGATCGGTTGGCCAAGCTATCCGCAACGCACACCGAGCACGCTCGATTACTCGACGACTTCATCGAACGGCCAGTGGCACCAGCCTCGCTGGGACGAAGTTTGGTTCCCCGACGCCTTCGTCGGCCCGATGGCTCAATTATTGTGTGCGATTGAAGATGGTACGTCGCCGGAGATTAGCGGCGATGATAACCTGAAAACGATGGGGTTAGTTGAGGCGTGCTATCGGTCAGTTGCCGAACATCGCGCCGTCAAACTCACGGAGTTTCTGATTTGAGTTTTGGAGGACGACCCGATGTTCAGGATTACGGGGTTCGTCATACTCTTCCTGATGGTTGGCTGTGGCCGACATCCCCAGGATGAACATACTCGTCGCAGACCAGAGGCAGTGGCGTCCGTCGAACCACATTCAAATCCGCTCGAATCGGAAAAGCTTCCTGCTGAACCGAAACCAGCGGCACTCAAAACATCCTCGGAACTGCTGATCGCCACGTTCAATATCAACTTCGGCAATGCTCATTTGGATCTTGTTTGGCAGGCGATTCAGGAATCGAACGCGGATATCGTTGCCCTACAGGAAACGAACGCTGAATCCGAAGCCTTCTTGACCAAAGCGTTCGACTCCGTGTACCCGCACCACAAGTTCATCGGCGACGATCGCGTCTATTATGCCGGTCGCGCAGGAGTTCTTTCGCGACATCCGATCTCAGACGCCGCTGTCATCAAGCCGCAGGACGGATGGTTTGACGCTTTGATTTGTCAATTTGATCTTGGCGGAGAGAAATTGGAG
>CAZILR010000932.1:0-2504 GCA_964539995.1 uncultured Planctomyces sp. | reverse complement strand
CAGTGGAGCAGCTTTCACGACCGAGCGTTCTCGCTGCTGACCTCGCCGAGCATGAAGCGCGCGTTCGATCTCTCGCAAGAGCCGGATCAGGTGCGCGACTGGTACGGTCGTCACAAGACGGGGCAGTCGCTGCTCGCCGCGCGGCGGTTGGTTGAGGCGGGCGTGAGATTCATCACCGTCTTCAGCGGCTCGAACCCTGGCGACGGTTGGGACACGCACACCGACAACTTCAACCGCTTGAAGAAGACGCTGATGCCTCCCGAAGACCAAGGCTTCGCGGCGTTCATCGAAGACCTCGACCAGCGCGGCCTGCTGGCCGACACGCTGGTTGTGTGGTGCGGCGAGTTCGGCCGTAAGCCGCACATCGGCCGCCCCAACCCGGTCGTCAACAACATCGGCCCCGGAGGCCGAGACCATTGGCCGCAGTGCTACTCCATCGTCCTCGCCGGAGCCGGCGTCAAACGCGGCTTCGTCTACAGCGAAAGCGACCGCCTCAGCGAGTACCCCGCCTCCAACCCCCACTCCCCCGGCGACCTCGCCGCCACTATCTTTTCCAGCCTCGGCCTCAACCCACACGCTCACATCCACGACCGCGACGGAAGGCCGTTCCCACTGGCGGATGGTGAGCCGATTGAGGGCGTGTTTGCTTAAATTCTGACGGTCAAATGTCATCGAGTATCCGTTGTTGATGCGGAGATCAGGAGTAATGCCGGGCGAGGCGCAGTGGCATTCGACTCATCCTTCAAATACCTTTCTGATGTTCATGCAAAATATTTTGAACAGAGGAATCTTCCCATGAACTCCACTTTGGAACTCGAAGGGGCGGCCGTTGCGAAGGTTTTGGAACCGGTCATGCGCGGGTTGCCGCCGGGAGTGGCTCGCGTGATTGCTGAGTTGCGGGCTGATCCCGAGTTGCAGGCTCGGATTGATGAACTCGCCGATCGGTGCAACGCGGGGCTACTGACTGAGGAGGAGCGAGCGGAGTACGCCGGCTACGTCGAGGCGATTGACTTGGTCGCCATCCTGCAAGCGGAAGCGCGTGCCGTGACGAACGTAGCCGTGTGATGGACGAGACTCTGCGAGAACTCGTGCGACATCGAGCGGGCCACCGGTGCGAGTATTGCCACATCGCACAGGAGCATGTGCCGCTGACCAAATTGCAGGTCGAACACATTGTCGCTCGCCAACATGCTGGCGATGACGACCTGACCAACTTGGCTCTCGCCTGCAATCGTTGCAATCTTCACAAAGGCACGAATCTGACCAGCATTGATCCGGTGACCGGTGAAGTGACGGCGTTGTTTCATCCCAGGCACGACGCCTGGAACGAACACTTTCAATGGGACGGAGTCGAGCTTCTTGGCATCACGCCGAAAGGACGAACCACCGTTCGACTGCTCCAGATGAACGATTCGCGCCGTCTTCGTTTACGAGCAACTCTGCGAAGGCTCGGCCAGCTCGATTGAGGAGAGTCAATCTGACCTTGGAATTACGGCGACGACATCTCCGATCAGGCCAAGTAGAATCTGTGAACTGTTCCTACCCACTTCTTGTGAATCAGGATCACGAAGCTCGATGAGTTCCCACATGCCAATCTCTCGCCGCGAATTGCTGTCTCGATCTGGCCTCGGCTTTGGATCGATCGGCCTCGCGAGCGTTCTGCAACAGACCGGACTTTTGCAGCCGACGGTCGCAAGCGCGGCGAGCGGCGTCGCTCTCAACCCGCTCGCGCCGAAGCATCCGCACTTTCCGGCGAAGGCCAAGCGAGTCATTCATCTTTTCATGAACGGTGGGCCGTCGCATGTCGATACGTTCGATCCGAAACCGGCGCTCGACAAGTACCACGGTCAGGAGTTGCCGTTCAATCTGCCGACCGAACGGAAGACTGGGGCCGCGTTTCGCTCGCCGTTTCGGTTTCGGAAGTACGGCGAGTCGGGGATTGAGGTCAGCGAACTGTTCGACCACACGGCTCAGCACATCGACGACATCGCGGTGATCCGCTCGATGCAGGCCGACGTGCCGAATCACGAGCCGTCGCTGCTGCTCATGAACTGCGGTGAGCCTCGGCAGATTCGGCCTAGCTTTGGATCGTGGATGACCTACGGGCTTGGCAGCGAGAACCAAGACTTGCCCGGCTTCATCGCGATGTGTCCGGGCGGGTATCCGATTCAGGAGTCGCAGAACTGGCAGGCGGGCTTTCTGCCGGGTGTCTATCAAGGGACGTACATCGACACGAAATCGACCGAGATCGAAAAGCTGATCGAGAACATCCGCAACCCGCATCTCAGCGTGAAGCAGCAGCGGCGGCAGCTTGATCTGCTGCAAGAGCTGAATCGTCGGCATCAACAGCAACGGCCGGGGGACGCGCAGCTTGAGGCTCGCATCCAATCATTCGAGCTGTCATTCCGGATGCAGCGCGATGCCGAAGACGCCTTCGACGTCAGCCGCGAACCGAAGCATGTGCCGGGGCCGTAAGCGTCAAGCACATGCTTCGGTTCGCGATG
>CAZILR010000931.1:0-2506 GCA_964539995.1 uncultured Planctomyces sp. | reverse complement strand
CGCCGCTCGAAGGAGTCTTTGTCGGTTGCACGAAAGATGTCTTCGAGTCGGTTGTGCAAGCGGTCTCCGAGGGAGATGAAGACGCCCGCTTCCGAGTCTTTTCGGGCTGTGCCGGTTGGTCGCCAAAGCAACTGGAAGGGGAAATCAATCGCGGCGATTGGCTGATCCACGAAGCCTCGCCGGAGTTCGTCTTCCACAAGGAACCCTACGAGGTTTGGGACGAACTGATGCGCACGTTCCAGAAAGCGCACCAACTGATCCCCGCCGCGACCGACCACCCCGAATGGAACTGACGTAGGTCAGGCTTTCCAGCCTGACCCGAACGGGTGAGAAACATTGATCGTGAATCGGGTCAGCCTGGAAAGGCTGACCTACGCCGCGCGACGGGTTTCGGTTTGCGAGCGTGCCTGCCCGAAGGCCAACTTGAGCTGTCGCACAACCAGCTCCGCGTGATGAGCCGGCATCTCCGGGTACACGGGGAGCGACAACACCTCGCGAGACGCGGCTTCTGCTTCGGGGAACTCGCCGACGCGGTGCCCGAGGTGCGCGAAGCAGGGCTGCATGTGCAGCGGGATCGGGTAGTAGACCATCGCGCCGACGTGGTTGGCTCGCAGGCGTTGCTGCACGCCATCGCGTCGGCCGCCGGGGATGCGAACCGTGAATTGGTTGTAGACGTGCTTGTACTCGCGAGGCTCAACTGGCAGAGCGATCTCGTCGTTGAGACTATAAGCCGCGAACAACTCGCGGTACGTCTGCGCGTTGCGGCGACGAGCCTCGGTCCATTGGTCGAGATGCTTGAGCTTGATCCGCAGGATCGCGGCTTGCAGCGCGTCGAGCCGACTGTTGAGTCCGATTTCGGTGTGATGGTAGTTGCCGGTGTCGCCGTGGACTCGCAGACAGCGCAGTTGCTTGCAGAGGTCCGCATCGTCGGTGGTCAACATGCCGCCGTCACCCGCACCACCGAGATTCTTGGTCGGGAAGAAACTGAAACAGCCGATCGTGCCGAGCACTCCCGCGCGACGGCCACGATACTCGGCTCCGATCGCTTGGCAGGCGTCTTCGACGATCGAGACACCGTGGCTCACCGCGATCCGCCACAGCCGCTCCATGTCGGCACACAGACCGAAGAGATGTACCGGCATGATCGCTTTCGTGCGAGGCGTGATTGCCGCCTCAACCGCTTCGTGGTCGATATTGAACGTCTCTGGGTCGATGTCCACAAACACCGGCTTCGCCCCCAGTCGGCAGATCGAACTGGCGGTCGCGAAGAACGTGAACGGGCTGGTGATGACTTCGTCGCCAGGGCCGACTCCAAGTGCCATCAACGCCAAGATCAGCGCATCGGTCCCCGACGCACAGCCGATCGACGAGCGAGAATCGCAATACTTCGCGATCTCGGTTTCGAGTTGGCTGACTTCATCGCCGAGAATGAATTTCTGCTCGGCGAGCACTCGGCCGACAGCGGCGGTGACTTCGTGAGCGAGCGTCTGATGCTGAGCGATCAGAGAGATAAACGGAACCGGCTCGTGCGGAGCATGAGCGGAGAGATTTTGATCGGACATGAGCGATTCCTTTCGCTGACAGGAGTTCGTTCCACGAACGCGCGGACAATACCCCGCGCAGGAAAAATCGGTCAAGACATTTGGAAAGAAGCTCGAAATCCGAAGCCCGAAGGGACTGCGAGTCTGGATCTTCAATCCTTCGTGTTTCGAGCTTCGAGCTTCGAGCTTTCGCGACTTCGTCGATAGGCCCGCGGTGTCTCACCAACGTACTTCGCCTCGCGGACAACGGCAGAAGTTGGCTTCGCCTGTTGTTCGAGTTCTCCGGAAAGTTGCGACAGAAATTTGGTGCTGGCACGGTTGATGATGACGACTCGACTGGCACCGCGCGGATTGTTCAGCGGGCGGATGATGCAGACGACTTCGGATTCCGTTTTCGGATCGACTTCGCTCGCCGAATCGGAGTCATTCATCGCCGGCGTGACCGGGACGCCGAGCGTTGCTGCTGCCAGCTTCGGTCGATCCAGCGAATCGTCCGACTCGGAGCGACCTTTGGACGATGCGAATGGACCGGTGAGTTCCTCGGTCGCGGACTCAGAGTCCTCGTCGTCAAAAGCCGGTTCTTCGATGCTGGCCGACGCGGTTGGCGTCGAGCGAGTGGCCAGCGAATCAGCTTTCGGCCGCGGCTCACCCTGCGGATGCAGGTGCGACAGTTTTACTTGGTCCAGCATGTCATGGATCGGTTGCAGGCCGGAGTACAGGCCGCGTTGATCGCGTTGGTCTGCGGCGATGCAGACTCCGATCAAGCGGCCGGCGGTGTCGAACAAGCCTCCGCCGGAGCGACCTTGAACCGGAACTCCGGTGCATTCGATGTTGTCCGGGCCGTTGTAGCGGTTCAGGTGAGTGACTCGGTGCTGCAACTTGGTCGGTGGATCGCCGGCGCTACACCCGATGCTGAAGACGTGCTGGCCGACTGGCGTGCTGAAACCGTGACCCGCCTTGACGCA
>CAZILR010000930.1:0-2508 GCA_964539995.1 uncultured Planctomyces sp. | reverse complement strand
CAGATTTGGCGCGTGCAGGCGGATTCACGCGAGAAGATCGAAGCCGACGAAGCGTTTGCCGGCGACATTGTCGGTGCGATTGGTCCAAAGGAGGTCGCGACCGGCGATACGTTGTGTGCGACTCAGAATCCGATCCTGCTGGAGAAGATCACCTTTCCGGAAACGGTGATCTCGATGGCGATCGAACCGGACAGCAGCGCGGAACGGAAGAAGTTGGAAGAGACGCTGCCTCGATTGGCCAAACAAGATCCGACGTTCAAGGTGCGGATCAACGAAGAGACCGGCGAGACGCTCGTCAGCGGAATGGGCGAGTTGCATCTGGAAGTCATTATGGACCGGATGCAGCGTGAGTTTGGCGTGAAAGCTCGTGTTCACAAGCCGCGCGTCAGTTATCGTGAGACGGTGCGCAAAGCGATTACTGTTGAAGGAGAGTTCTCGCGGCAAGTCGGAGCGGCGACGCACTCTGCCAAGGTCCGTTTACGAGTCGAGCCGTTTGACGGAGAGGCACCGGTCAGCGTCGAGAACGACCTGAAACCCGGAACATTGCCAGTCGCCCTGATGTCCGTCCTGGAACAGTCCGTCGAGGAGGGGGCGAACGCCGGCGGCATGTACGGCAACCCGCTCATGCGAGTCCGCTTTCGGATCGTCGATGTGGACTACAAAGAGGGAGAATCGAACGACGTCGCGCTCACGGCCGCAGCGGCAAAGGCGGTCGCGGAAGGGTTGGAGAAAGCGGGCTGTGTGTTGCTCGAACCGGTGATGAAGCTGGAGGTTGTGACTCCGGAGGAGTTCATCGGCAATGTTCAAGCCGACTTGAACGCTCGTCGCGCGACGATCGTGCGGACGGAGAATCGCGGCCGGTTGTGGGTCATCGAAGCTGAAGTCGCGCTCGCGAAGATGTTCGGTTATTCGACTCAAGTTCGCGGCATCTCTCAGGGCCGCGCCTCGTATTCAATGGAACCATTGAAGTACGCCGAGGCTCCCCCGGAGGTTCTGGAGTCGATGTGGTAGCTGATGGTTCGACGAAAGTTGCCATCATGGACTTGATTCAGGAACAAGCTCGACGCAACGCCGCGGCGGACGCCGCCTGGACGTTGTACGCGCCACATCGTCAGCGAGTGACTCAACTGCTGTTGAATGCTCGAACCCCGAAAAGCGAGCGGTTGTGTCTGCTGGGTGCTGGAAACCTGAACGATCTGGACCTCACCGTACTGTCGTCGTCGTTCCGCGAAATCGTGCTCGTGGATGTCGATGAGGCGGCATTGCGGCGCGGCTTGTCGCGGCAGGGCTTTGATGAGGATGCACGCTTTCGCGTGGTGGCTCCAGCGGATGTCAGCGGCGTGTTTTCGGAATTGGCGCAGATGAAAAACGACGGACAGGTGCGTGACGAGGCGATTGACTCATGCCTGCGAACGCTCGCTCAGCCCCACGGGTTGGGCGAGCATGTTCGTTACGACGTTGTGGCCTCAGTCGGATTGCTCACACAGTTGATTGATGGAGTGATCCGGTCGATCGGCGAGTCCCATCCGCGCTCATGGGAGCTTGTGTCGGCCATTCGGACTCAGCATTTGCGGTTGATGCTGGAGCTGACGATTCCTGGCGGCGCGACGGTATTGGTGACGGAAGTGGTGTCGTCGGACTCTTGCCCAGCGCTGTTGTCCATGGGCGAAGACGGCCTGATGAAACTCTTGAGACGTGAGATCGCGGCCAAAAACTTTTTCACGGGGACGAATCCGGCAGCGCTGCAACATTTGCTGCGGACGGAAATCAGCCTGGCGGAACAATTGGCGAATGTGCAGCTCACAGAGCCGTGGTTGTGGTCGTTCCTGACGCGGATTTATGCGGTGTACGGGCTGACGATGCGGAAGCGTGGATGATGCGATGACCCGCATTCGGATTGCGCCGGTTGCCGTGGCGCGGCAAACTTGGACAGTCGCGCGGGTTGCTCCGGTCGCAACGAAATCCAGCAGCGAGTCAAACCTGGAGGGCCTGCCGGAGCATCCGGTCGCTCCGTTACGACTGCTCTGTTTGCCACGTCGTTGCGATTGATCCGGTCTACCGAAGCCCTTCTGTTTGAGATGCCCGCGCAGACTCGACGATACCTCTCTTGGATTCACGCATGGAAGCGCTGTGCGATGGCCCGGTTCGGCAAGAGGTCGAACGCCGGTGGCCCGCCTTGCCGCGTTGGTGGCTCGAATCTGATGCCCGGCCCTGCCACTTCCCGTCACTCTTACCAGAAGACATGCAGGACTTTCATGCCTACAACTGCGACTACTCGCCGCCGTTTGTCATCCCGCGTTCAAAACCCTTTGGAGACTTACCTCCGTGAGATCAACGAAACGGCTTTGCTGACTGCTCAGGAAGAGAAGGATTTGTCGAACGCGATCCACGACGGCGACACCGCTGCTCGCGATCGCATGGTCCGCGCGAACTTGCGGTTGGTCGTCAACATCGCACGAGCCTACACCAACAAAGGCTTGCCGCTGCAAGACCTCATTGAAGAGGGGA
>CAZILR010000929.1:0-2510 GCA_964539995.1 uncultured Planctomyces sp. | reverse complement strand
GATGACCGCCGTGAGCGTGGCGATTTCCACTCGCACGCCGATGGTCGTCAACATGGTGACTTGTCTGGCGATCTTCGTCGTCGGACACCTGACTCCGGTGCTAGTGAAGTCCGGCGTGCTGAAGCTGGAGTTCGTTTCCTTCATGGCTCGACTGATCGCGACGCTGCTGCCGTCGTTGGAAGTTTTCAACATGGAAGCCGCCGTCGCGACCGGCACAATGGTTCCGGCGTCGTATCTGGCATATTCCGCGCTGTACGGGGCGGCATATATTGCTGCCATGATTCTGCTCTCGTTCATCTTGTTCGAGGATCGGGACTTGGCTTAAAAACGTCGGTGAGTTTTTCACCGATCAGCACGGATGGAGCCGTGTGATTCCCACGGGCCGCTCATTTGCAGGAGATCCAAGATGGAGACTCCGTTCCGGCGCGTGTTCCCAACGAAAGAGATGTCGCGAGGCTCAGCCCGCTTGGCGTGGCTGTTCTCAGCGGTGTCGGCGCTGTCACTGTGCGGTCTGCTGTTCGGCGCGTATTTGCTGATCGATCTGCTCATCACGCGGGGTGAGGTTCTGCTGCCGACCGATGCCGATGTCGCAGCCTACGAGAAGCTCACGGGGACACTGCCGCCAGCCGATCCCGACGTGAAGGGAGTGGTCTCGGATAACCCTCCCATTGGGCTGCGCCGTTACGATCAGGGTTTGCGAGTCACCGCTTGGGAAGCTCGACAGGAATCGTGGGGGACGTTTGTCCGAAAGCTGATTCGCTGGGTTCCCGCGTTGCGGACGACGACCTCGGCGTTGCTGACGTTGCTGGCGGCCAACATCGCACTGGCACTGATCTCAAGCCTCTCAGCGTTGCAGATCAAGACGCTGGCGTTTCGAGCATCGCAAGAAGTCGCGACGCGACTGCGGCAGTCCTTGCATCGGCAAACTCTACGGCTGGGGCCGAGTGACTTGGAAGACGACGCCGGTGAGGTCGCGTTTCTGATGTTCACAGGAGACGTCGAGCGAGTCCGCGAAGGGATTCAGACTTGGTTTGAGCGAATCGTACGGTTTCCGCCGCTGTTGGCGGGACTCGTGATTCTGTTGCTGATGACGCACTGGCTACTGGCGTTGCAGTGTCTCGTGCCGCTGCTGGCATGTTTGTACTTGGTCCGGAAAGAACGTCACCGCTTCGAGCAATCACGCCGCAAACTGGAGGATCGCGTCGGAGACGATCTGCGATTGCTGGCGGAAGGTTTGCGGAAAACTCGGCTGGTCCGCGGCTTCGGAATGGAAAACTTCGAGCACGAGCGATTTGGTGGCCACTTGCAACGCTTCCTTCAAAAGATCGCGACGCTGAAGGAAGACGAGAGGTTGTCACGGTGGATGTGCTGGCTCGTCGTGCTCGTCACGGTGACGCTGGTCATGTTCCTGATCGCTACCAAAACACTGACCGACCCGTCGGAGCCGGCGCACTTGCCCGTGTCGGCGATGCTGATGTTTGTCGTCGCCATCCGATTGGCTTACCGACCGATCAACGATCTTTGGGAACTGCCGCAAATTGAACAATCCGCAGGACAGTGGGCCGACAACATCTTGCGGTATCAGTCACGCATTGCGGAAGTCGGCCAAGCGGTCGGAGCAAAATTCCTGCAACCGCTGTCGAAGCAGATTCACTTTGAGTCGGTCACCTATCGGTTGCCGGACAAGCGACTCGTCTTGGATCGTGTGGACCTGAAGATCCCGGCGAAGTCGATGATCGCCGTGTTGTCGCTCGACCCACTGGAAGCCCGCGCGCTGACGTACTTGCTGCCACGGTTCATCGAACCGCAATCTGGGCGAGTCCTGATCGACGGCGAGGACTTGGCGTTCGTGACGCTCGAATCGTTGCGGGCCGAAGCGATCTTCGTCGGCGGCATGGACCCGTTCTTCACCGGCACGGTCTCCGAAAACATCAGTTGCGGCGACCCACGCTTCACGCTGCAACACGTCACCGAAGCCGCGAAACAAGTCCACGCGCATCAATTCATCAACAAGCTGTCACAAGGTTACGAAACGATGCTCGGCGAACACGGCGAATCGCTCGACCCCGGACAGACGTTTTTGTTGGGCCTCGCCCGCGCGTTGGTCCGCGACCCGGCACTGCTGATCATTGAGGAACCCGCCGAGAAGCTCGACGACGACACGAAGTCGCTGCTCGACGACACCTATGCCCGGTTGGCCAAGGATCGCACGTTGATCTTTCTGCCCAATCGTCTCTCGACAGTTCGCAAGGCGGACCAAGTCGTCTTCCTGCACAAAGGCCGTGTCGAGGCGGTCGGAGCCTATTCCAAACTCATCAACTCCGCGCCGCTGATGCGGCACTGGGAGTACGTCCGCTTCAACGAATTCCGCCGCGACGAGGTGGCCGAGTAAAAAGGAAGCGGCAATTGATGATTGGCTATTGGCGATTTGTCATTGGCTCCCAAATCATCAATAGCCAATAGCCAATGACCAATCTCCAATCTCTTTTCAGCCCGCTGGTCGAACGCGC
>CAZILR010000928.1:0-2511 GCA_964539995.1 uncultured Planctomyces sp. | reverse complement strand
CGTGCGGTCGTGCGACAAGACATGATCGACATGAAGGCCAAGTACGGCTACAAACGCCGCACCGCCATCGAGGAAGGCGAAGCCGAAGACGTCAACCGCGACGATCTCATCACCGAAGAGCCGATGACCGTCATCATTTCGCAACGCGGCTACGTCAAACGGACACAACTGACCGAGTACGAAGCTCAGAACCGCGGCGGCAAAGGAGTCATCGGAGCCAAGACCGAAGACGATGACCCGATCCAAAACCTGTTCGTCGCCAGCACGCACGATTGGCTGCTGTTCTTCACCGACAAAGGCAAAGTCTATTGGTCGAAGGTCTATGACCTGCCGCTTGGCACTCGCACTGCGAAAGGCCGAGCACTCGTCAATCTGCTGACGCTGTCCGAAGGGGAGAAGGTCTGCAACTGCGTCGCCGTCCGCTCGTTCGACGATCGTGGCTTGATGATCGCGACTCGCAACGGCACGGTGAAAAAGACGCCGCTCGAAGAATACAGCCGAGTGAAAAAAGGTGGCCTCATCGCGATCTCGTTGGTTGACGACGACGTCGTCGTCGATGTGCAACTCGTGTCGAAGGGCGAAAGCGTGCTGCTCGCGACGGCCAACGGTATGTCGATCCGCTTCGCCGAATCCGACGCCCGCAGCATGGGCCGAGCGACTCAAGGCGTGCGCGGCATCCGCTTGAGCAAAGGGGATTTCGTGATCGGCATGGTCATCGCTGATCCGGAGAAATCACTGCTGACGGTTTGTGAAAACGGCTACGGCAAGCGAACTCCGTTCGGGATCGGCGAAGCCGAAGGTGCCGACAACGGTGACACGCTTGCCGCCGAAGGTGCTGCTGACACACTCACGCCGGAAGCGAATGCCGACGACAGTGTTTCGCCGGCCATCGACAACGAAGGGACGGAAGAGACAGAAGGGACCGAAGAGGCAGCCAAGAGTGGCAACCAATACCGCCTGCAAGGCCGAGGCGGCAAAGGGGTCCGCGACATCAAAGCGACCGCTCGCAACGGCAAGGCGGTGGACATCGTCGCCGTCACGGATGCCGACGAAGTCCTGATGGTCACCGCCAGCGGAAAGATTCAACGCCTCCGAGCCGGCGACATCAGCGTCATCGGCCGGAACACGCAAGGGGTCCGCATCATCCGTTTGGAAGACGGCGACAAGCTGGTCTCGATGGCTTGCATCCCGGCTGAGATTGCGAAGGATGGTGCCGAGATCGCCTGAAGTGTCACAGGAGCCGGCCGCATGATTCGCGTGACGATCAACAACACGGGCAACGAACCGCAAGTGGTCGTCGTTAATCCGGATCGCTTACTGCCATCGCGTCAGCTCATTCGGCAACAGCTCGATGCCGGCAAGCTCGGTGAAGTTGGCTTGATCCGAATTCATCGCTGGAAGCCGAACGCTCCTCACGAGGACACTGCCCTGCCAACCGGTTTGCTGCAAGACCTCGATCTCGTGCTCTGGCTGGTCGGCAAACTGCCGGATGTGATTCACGCCGTTGAGCAGAGCGATGCGTCCGGCCGGTTCGTGCAAGTGCATCTCGGCTTCCCTGGCGGCGCGATGGCGCTCATCGACTACGCAAATCGCTTGCCGGCTGGAGACGGCTATCAGTCACTCTCGGTGATCGGCTCTGCCGGAGCCGCGTATGCCGACGATCATCAAAACATGCAGCTCGTCTTTCGCGGCGGAAATGCTCAAGCCGTGCGAGCCGAGGAGACCGGTCGCCGTCACGCCGCCGCCGTTCAAGAACAGATCGACTCGCTGCAAGCCGGACACGGCGTCGCGGCCTGTGTCGCAGAGTGGAAAAATGTTTTGAAAGTCGCGGAGGCGGTGCGGGGGGCGTTGATGTCCATCGGCTCGCCATCTGGCGGTTCAGTCGCATCCGTACCGCGACCGTCAGGGAGCGGCCAGAATCGGATCGTCAGCGGGCCGCTTCCTGACGGTCGCGGTACGGCTCGTGCGTTTCGTTGCGCGGTGCTCAGCGCGGTCAAGCACGACTACGTCGCGCGTGGCGTGGCGACGCATCCGCGATTTGAGATGGTCGTCGTCGCCGATGATCCGCAGATTCCCGATTGGGCGCACGAGCGAAACCAGCAGCTTGCCGACTCGTTCAAGATTCCGTACGTCCGAGATGTCGAACACGCACTGCGTGAGTTCAACGTCGATGTGGCGATCGTCAGCCCGGAAGCCGAGCGGCATTGCGATTTGAGCATCCGAGCGGCGGCGCTCGGAGTTCACGTCATTCAGGACAAGCCGTTGACGACGCGCAGCAGCGAGGCCGATCGACTGGTCGAAGCCATCGAAAAGAGCGGCGTGAAGTTCCTGATGTGGAATCGCAATTTCATTCCCGCTGTCCAGCGCGCGCGAAAACAAATCGAAGCCGGCGAAATCGGCCAGCCGCACGCCGTGCCTCTCGACTTCGATTTCGCGACCGACGCCGGCCCGCCGAAAGGGAGCCGGCAATCTGGCTACCCGCCGATCCACTGGCAATCGCATCTGATCGCG
>CAZILR010000927.1:0-2514 GCA_964539995.1 uncultured Planctomyces sp. | reverse complement strand
CTTGGACCCCTACCCCCTACAATTCCGATGACGACGTGACCTTGTTGGTTGCGTTTCCTTTCTCATTTCTCAAATAATAAATCACTTGGCTTTTCTCATGGATGTATAGAACTGCTTCGTCAAGCTGGCCCCCAGGTTGCTCAACTGTGGAGATGAACCTTGGGCGGACCAACAGGAGTGGGTAATTACTTAATTAATGAAGTCGAAAAAGAACTATCACGTCCCGGCCGCGGGTTGGGGGTGGGGGTGGCGCGTGAAAACAACCGTTTTTCGTTCGCCGCTGGGTTTTCCTGGCGCGCCACGACAGGGCTACTTTTGAGCGGTGACGGCTACACACGCTCTCGTCGTTTGATGAGCGTGATTTCATTGCCGGCGGCGTTGTGGGACACCTCATCCAAGAAGCAATGAATCAGCAGCAATCCGCGACCGCTCGCCTTGGCGAGATTCGCGTGGTCGCGAGGGTCGGGAAGCTGCGCGGGGTTGAAGCCGGGGCCGTCGTCGCGGATCACGAACTTGGCCGACTCGCGTGAGAGGCTCGCGGAGACATGCACTTTGCGGTCTCGAAACGGTGTCTCCTGCGAGCGTTGCAGAGCGTAGTCAAACCAGTTGCGGCCATCTTCGTTGCGCAGTTCGGAACTGAGTTCCAGATTGCCGTGGTAGATCGCGTTGGTCATCGCCTCCGACAGCGCGATACCCAGGCGGAGCTGCGAGGTCTCATCACAAAGCTGCATCAGTCCGACGCAGTCTTGCAGGTGCGAGACCAAATGCGGCACCACGGACAAATCGTTGTCGAGCGTGAACCGCAGTTCGTTGGTGACGAGTTCGTCGATCAGCTTCCGATGCCGAGGATTCGCCTTCGCGAGGCCCAGCACTCGTTCCAGGCAGGGGACGAGATCCGAGTCGATTCGGCGTTTGGGAATGTAACCCACCGCACCACGATGGAGAGCCTCGGCGGCGACCTCCTCGTTGCCGTACTCAGTGATCAGGATCGTCGGCACGCGCGGGAATCGTTTGCGAACTTGCTCGACCAATTCCAAGCCGTTCATCCCCGGCATCAGCATGTCGGTGACCACGACGTGTGGAGGTTGCCGACTGATCGCTTCCAGTGCCGCGACCCCTTCTTCGGCGACCGTCACTTCAAAGCCGTGAGCTTCCAGTACCCCTTTTAAGAGCACGCTTTGGGTGTGACTGTCCTCGACCACCAAGATGCGACTCATGCCGAAAGCCCCAGGTCCAAAATCCGTGATGCCACCGCGAAGTGAGGAAGAATACTGACGAGGCAACCTCGCCGAAAGCGGGCTTCACGCGATTCGCCGTCGATCCGCGACCGGAGGACGGTTCGTACCGAATGATCCTTGGTTTCGGAGCGGCCAATCGGGAGTGTCCGAATTCCGTTTAACCGCACGCCGCAGGCACGCGCATTGAGCGGCATTCGCGCACGCCTGCGGCTTGCGGTTAAACGAGGATCACCAAATCAGGGAACGACCTCCAATCGCACCCCGCGTCTTGCGGAAGGAGAGTGGCTCGGAAACACTGTTATCACCACCTCTTGGCCTACCTGGGATTCCGTGATGCGAATGCTGCTCGTTCGAATGCTGTCATCTGTCGTCGCGATCGCGGTGTTTTTCGTCGCGGCTGCGTCTCCACTGGCAGCCGCCGACATCTCGTTTTCGCGTGACGTGATGGCCGTGCTCTCAAAAGCCGGCTGCAACATGGGAACGTGTCACGGCAACCAGAACGGCAAGGGAGGCTTCAAGCTGTCGCTCCGTGGCGAGAATCCCGGCGCAGACTTCGTCACGCTGACACACGAGCAAGTCGGCCGCCGAGTCAACTCGGTGCGAGCCGAGAGCAGTCTGCTGCTGCTCAAGCCGACGATGTCCGTGCCACACGAGGGGGGCAAACGGTTCGATGAGGATTCGCCGGAGTACGCTCTGCTCCTTCGCTGGATCGCTGCGGGAATGCCCGCGACGTCGCGCGACGAACCGGCCCTGCAAGCGTTGGAGGTCACGCCGCTCGAACAGTTCCTCGTCGAGCCGGCGGACTCGGTGCGGCTGCAAGCGGTTGCGAAATTCGCGGACGGATCGACGCGCGACGTGACGGGGTTGGCCGTCTTCGATCCAGCTCAACCGATTGTTGGCATCTCGGCCGATGGAGTCGTGCGACGCGAGCGATTCGGCGAGGTCACGGTCACGGTCCGATATCTCGAACAACAGGTTCCCGTGCGACTGGCATTCCTGCCGGCCCGACCGGGATTCGTGCCAAAGGCTCCGGCTCCGACCAACTTCATCGACGAACAAGTCTTCGCCAAACTGCAATCGCTGCGAATGAACCCGTCAGAGATTTGCGACGACGCGACGTTTTTGCGCCGAGCAAGCCTCGATCTGCTCGGCCTGCCGCCGACCGCGACCGAGTCACGTCAATTCGCGCAGGACCAGCGACTCGACAAACGGCAGCGGTTGATCGACGGGCTGCTGACTCGGCCGGAGTTCGCCGACTTCTGGGCGCTCCAGTGGG
>CAZILR010000926.1:0-2515 GCA_964539995.1 uncultured Planctomyces sp. | reverse complement strand
GACAAGCTCGCTTCGAGCGCCGGCCCACCATTGCCTGACCAATTTGGTGGGCCGGCGCTGCGCTGGTCCCACCCTACCTACCCTCACGTCTGCGAATACTTCGATGCCCAAATTCTCTCCCCCGAACGCTTCACCATCGCGCTGCTCGACGATGCACGCCAACTCGCGCGGGAACAATCACTGACCTTCGACATCCACACGCACACGCTCGCTGAGTTCCACGGTCACGAGGTTCGCCTGATCGACCGCCTGGGTCGCAACGAGACGATCACGCTTCACCCCAACGTCATCATCAACGCCACCGGAGCCTGGGGCGACGCGACGTTGGCCGATTGGCGAATCGGTTCTCCAAAACTCTTCGGCGGCACGAAGGGGAGTCACTTCGTCACCGCGAATCCCGAATTGCGAGCGGCTCTCGGCGACAGCGGCATCTACGCCGAAGCCAGCGATGGCCGCATGGTCTTCGTGCTGCCGTTCGGAGACGAGCAAACGCTCGTCGGCACGACGGACGAGCCGTTTGACGCTCGGCCAGAAACTGCCGTCGCCGAGCCGCGCGAGATCGACTACCTGATCGACTTGGTCAACGAGGTCGTGCCGTCTGCGCGGCTGACTCGCGAGGACGTCGTGATGAGCTACTCCGGCATCCGCCCCCTCCCCTTCGGCCGAGCCGACTCACCAAGCTCGATCCCGCGTGGCCACTGGATCGAAGAAAACACACACGGTCCGGTCCCCATCCTGACCCTCATCGGCGGCAAGCTGACCACCTGCCGAGCACTCGCCGAAGAGGTCGCGGATCGAGTGCTGTCTCGACTACGAATGCCACGCCTCGCAAGTTCGCGCGAGCGACCGATCCATGATTCGCGATCCCCTCCTGATCGACAGACTTCCGAAGTCTCAAAGACTTCGGAAGTCTTCACCGACGCAAGCATCGTGGACATCATCCGCCACGAGTGGGTCCGTACGCTGAACGACCTCGTCGAACGCCGCTTGCTGCTGATCTTCGACCCACGTCTTGACCAACCGCGCTTGCGAGAATTGGCCACGCTCTTGGCCGACGAAGGAGCGATCCACTCCGACCAGATTGACTCCGAGGTTGCAGCCATCGCCACCCGACTTCGCCAAGTCTACGGCATCGACGTGGACGGTTCGCGTTTCCCCGTTCCAGAACCCTGATAGCCCAAATTCCGGGAGGTGTACCATGCTGGAATTTCAACATCGCGCGATCAAGCATCTTCAATCGCGATTCCCCATCGCGCCTGTTCTCAACAGAACTGTGCAACTCGTCGATCGCGCCACCGGCATGGTTGAAAAACCGATTTATCTACTCATCGCATACGACTCGGAGTCGGCCGTAAAGCAGTCGTTGCTTGCTATCCCTAGTCTTGGGAGCCACGGTGAGATTGATGCCATTGTCGTCGAGTTTCCCAAACTAATTCACGACCTCAAATCGTCTGTGTGGATACAAGGCGGAAATGCGCTCGTTGGGCATCTCGTGGCGTCCGAACAAATGGTGGATAGCCCGAAGGTGATCGTGTACACGGATATTTTGCATTGCCAAAGATCCGACATACTCGATGCCTTCGGACGCGCAGGGCACATCATCGATCTCGTCCACGAGTCTGAAATGCACAGTTCTGTCTTTGTCTCTTATGGCGGTCCAGACGAAGAAATCGCCCGTTCAATCAATCAGTACCTCAGGTCAAACACAGTGACGACTTGGTTTTTTCCGGAAGATGCGTTGCCTGGTCAAAAACTCCATCGAGTAATGTCCGATGGCGTCACGAAACACGATCGGGTTCTGCTAATTTGCTCTGCGTCCTCACTTCAACGACCCGGAGTCCAAAATGAACTTGAACGTGTCTTTGAGCGTGAAGCTCGAGAAGGCGGCTCGGAAGTTCTGATTCCGATTTCAATCGATCGCTTTGTTTTTGATGAATGGAGGCCTGAACGACGCGATCTTGCGGACCAAGTGCGTTCGCGTGTCATCGCGACGTTTCCGGCATCCGCCGCAGATTATGAAGCTTTCAGCGCTGCCGCAGAAAAGCTACTGAAAGCATTGAAGCGGATTTCCTGAAGGTCAGACATTCGCGCCGAGGCGCGAGACTTTGGACGTTTGCGCCGAATTCACAACTCACGGCGTGAAGTCACAGCTTGGCGTCAGCGACAGGCAGAAGTGAGCGATCAGCTTGGCGGCGTTGTCGAGGTCGTCCAAGGAAATCATTTCGACCGGGCTGTGCATGTAGCGGTTCGGGATGGTGACGAGACCCGTGGCGATGCCGCCTCGGCTGATTTGCATGACGTTCGAGTCGTTGCTGGCGGCTCGCGCGAGGCCGCTGGGTTGGAACGGGATGTCGTGCTCTTTGGCGAGCGACGTCAGCCGATCGAAGACGACCGGGTTGACGTTCGGGCCGCGATACAGCACCGGGCCGCCGCCGAGCTTGATCTTACCGTGCTGGTTCTCGTCGATCGTCGGGCAGTCGGTCGCGTGCGTCACATCGACGGCGATGCCAAGCTG
>CAZILR010000925.1:0-2516 GCA_964539995.1 uncultured Planctomyces sp. | reverse complement strand
ACGGGTGGCGCGTCTGACCACGTCACGATCATCGAGTCGCTCTCCGTCACGGGCGATGTCAACATTTTGTCTGGAACTGGCAACGATTCTGTCTACTTGCAGTTGAACTCCAGTTTGACTCCGCCAGTGGATGGAGTGCCCGCGAATTCGCTGGGGTCCGTGACCATCAACAGTGGCACCGGTTCGGACTACGTCGAGTTGTATACCGCCGAAGATGGATCAACTCGGGTCGCTGGCACGGTCAGCATCACGACGGAGACGGGCTTAGATGACGTCTGGTTGGCGACGGATGCGAACCTCACCATCGTCAAAGACTTGATCCTCAACACCGGAGCCGGTGATGACCATGTCTTTGTGGAAGCGATCCAAGGCTCGATTCGAGTCAATGGAAACCAGAGCGTGACCTTGGGCGACGATGATGACTGCTTCATCCAAGGACAATCCGATGCCTTAGATGAATTCCGTGATGAAGAAAGTGAGTTTTTCGGAGTTGGCAACCCTGATGCGACGATTCAGATCGACCTCAACGTGACAATTTTGGGCGGCAGTGGGGACGATTTTATCGGCCTGAATCTCGTGCAGATCGGCAAGGACAAGCCCACGCCGGCGGCGGCGTTCCCCGCCAGCTTGACCACGATCAACTCCGGAATTGGCGACGACGTTATTGCTGTTGACGATGTCATCCTCCGGGATATCAAAATCCTGGCGGACGCTGGTGACGACATCGTGGCGGCCAACGATGTCACGGTTCGAGGCACAACGAATATCGACCTCGGCGCTGGTGACGATGACCTGGCCGTTTTTGGAGCGACCTCGCTGGGCGATAACGTGACTTTAATCGGCGGAGCTGGTGACGACGATTTCGCGATCGGCGAAGACGTGACGCTGGCCGTCGGCAAGAAAGTGAATCTCAATGGTGGAGCGGATGACGATGTCCTGGCCAATGCGTCAACGGACATTAGTGCGGCCGACCTCAATCCCGTTCCACCGCCCGGCATTGAGGAACTTGACGGCTTCTTCGACGTCGCCGAGTTCCAAGAGATTGTGCATGATCTCTTCAGCAGTTGTTTGCTGAATTTTGAGTTCTTTGAACTATGAGTTCTGAGACATTTAACGATGCCGTAGAACCGCACTCTCTGCCGCGAACGGTGAAGAGTTGAAAACGGGACAGAACAGCTCGGAGCGACTGCTCCGAGCTGTTTTTCTTTGGCGGAGCTGGCATTCCCAACCGACGACTCCCCCGATTGATTTCTGGAGACTTCGCAACTCTGAGCAAGGGCAAACGCTTCTTCAACGTGAATTCCTTGCGTTTTGAAACGTCCACGCTCGCTGACGTGTCGGCACACAGCCGGTCAGTTTCTCTTAAACTGGCCTGTACTACGGTCTTGATCGCCATGACTTGCGAAGCGACCGCGTGTTGAGTCTCCTGTGTCGCCAATCGCACTGTTGCCAGTTCGCGTTTCCCTCACCCAATGATGGATTCAGGATTAATCGTGTCGATTCAGGAAGTTCAGCACCCGTTGATTCTGCATCATCTCGCGAGGTTGCGAGACAAGGGGACTCCGCCGGACGAGTTCCGGCGGCTGGTGCAGCGGCTGGCCTCGTTGCTGGCCTACGAGGCGACGCACGATCTGGAGACGCGATCAGTGGAGATCGACACGCCGCTGATGCGCATGACGGCGCAGCGGTTGTCGCAGCGGATTGGACTCGTGCCGATTCTGCGAGCGGGACTCGGCATGGTTGATCCAGTGCTCGACCTGCTGCCCGAAGCCGAAGTCTGGCATCTCGGCTTGTATCGCGACGAGGAAACGGCGAAACCCGTCGAGTACTACAGCAAGCTGCCGACGACTGGGCCGGTGGATGTCGCACTGGTGCTCGATCCGATGCTGGCAACAGGCGGTTCGATCATCGCCGCGTTGCAAGCCCTTCAGCGTTGGGGCGTGAAGTCCTTGAAAATCTTGTCGTTGATCGCCGCACCAGAGGGAATTCGTAACGTCACCGTGGCATGCCCCGACGCTCAAGTTTTCGTCTGTTCGATCGACCGCGAGCTGAACTCCCGCAAGTTCATCGTGCCGGGACTCGGCGATGCCGGCGACCGAAGCTTCAATACACTGCTGTAACCCTGGAGTGCGGTGGCTCGACGCCGCCTTCCGTTCATTTGAAATCGCGAGCTTCATCATTCAAGAATCTTGACGATCGCGATCGACACGCAAGTTTTGTCTGATTGTCAATCAACGTCGTCATTCGATTGGAATGGAGCGCTGCGTCGTGCCGCAGCACTCCAAGGAGCTGCTCATGTGGACTCGCTGGCTGTACCTCGGACTCTGCTTGGTTACATCGGTTGCCTCGGCGGATGACGCCGCCACAAAAGTGTTTGAGCAGCGCTTGCGGCCGATCTTCCAATCCGACAAGCCCAGCAGTTGTGTGCAGTGTCATTTGGCGGGCGTTGATTTGAAGAACTACATCAAGCCCTCCAGCGACGACACGTTTCGCTCGTTGCGCGATCAGGGTTTGGT
>CAZILR010000924.1:0-2521 GCA_964539995.1 uncultured Planctomyces sp. | reverse complement strand
GGTCATCGGCGGCGGCTACATCGGGCTGGAGATGGGCTGCGTGTACGCCGCGCTCGGCAGCGAAGTCACGGTCGTCGAAGCGTTGCCGACGATCCTCGCCGCCGCCGACCGAGACCTCGTGCGGCCGTTGCAGAAACGGCTTGAAACACAGTTCAAGGCGATTCACGTCAACACGAAAGTGCTCAGCCTGACCGCGAGCAAGTCCGGCATCGTCGTCGAGATGCAGGGCGAGGGGGTCGAGCCGAAGCAAACCTTCGACCGAGTCCTCGTCTCCGTCGGCCGCAAGCCGAACAGCAAGAACCTTGGCCTCGAAAACACGAAGGTCCAGATCGACGAGAAGGGTTTCCTCAAGATCGACCGCTGCTGCCGCACCGCCGATCCGAACATCCTCGCGATCGGCGACGTCGCGGGCGAACCGATGCTGGCTCACAAAGCCACGCGCGAGGCGAAGGTCGCCATCGAAGCCCTCGTCGGCGAACCGGCCGAGTTCGACAACATCGCGATCCCCGCCGTCGTCTTCACCGACCCGGAACTCGCGTGGTGCGGCCTCACCGAAACCGAAGCAAAGGCACAAGAACGCGACGTGAAAGTCATCCGCTTCGCCTGGGCCGCCAGCGGCCGAGCCCAATCGCTGGCTCGCACCGAGGGCCTGACGAAACTGATCGTCGAAAACAAAACCGAACGCATCCTCGGCGTCGGCATTGTCGGAGCCGGCGCGGGCGAACTGATCTCCGAAGGCGTGATCGCCGTCGAAACCGCCGCCGTCGCCCGCGACCTCGCCGACAGCATCCACCCGCATCCAACGCTCAGCGAAACGATCATGGAAGCCGCCGAAGCCTTCATCGGCCAAGCCACGCACATGTACCGGCCGCCGCGATAAGCCAAAGTAGCCATCACCGCTCCGCGTGATGAGCCTTCCGGAACACGGCATCGAGAACTTCCGAATGGCGTATGTGATTGAATTCTCTGAAGACGCCGAGCGCCATCTCGCGAACCTCACTGCGCGAGATCGGAGCACGGTTCTCGATGCGATCGAAACGCAACTCAGCCACGAACCGACGACTCCCACGAAACACCGAAAGCTGCTGCGTCCAAATCCAGTGGCGTCTTGGGAATTGCGTGTCGGCGAGTTTCGCGTCTTTTACAACGTGCAGCAGGAGCATATTCTGGTGATCGTCGTCGCCGTGGGCCGCAAGGAGCACAATCAACTGACGATCGACGGAAAGGTGATTCCATTATGAAGAGCGCCACCCTGGATGCTTCCCAAGTGACATTGTCCGAACTCTTGGGCACGGCCGAACAGAACGATGTCGTGTTTGTCCAAAAGGAAGGCCACACCCGATTCGCCGTGATCCCGGCCGACGAATCCGACGAAGAGATTCTCGCTCTCCGCTCAAGCGCCGAGTTCATGACCTATCTCGCCGACGCCGAAAGGAGAGCGGCAGTCGGACCACGAAAAACGCTGCAACAGATTCGTGAATCGTTCGGGATGTAGCCGCCCAATGACCACCACGCAGCGAAACCCTCATAGAAGCCGCCGAAGCCATCGGCCAAGCGACGCACTTGTACTGGCCGATCCAATGAGGCGAAGCGATGAACGCAGATTTCAGTCAAACTCGAAAGAGGCAATCATCGCTTCGACGGTCGAACGCTCTTGGTTTCGTACACCCCAATCGCAGACATAGGTTATTAACGCAAAGTTGCAACCATCAGAGACGTACCAAACGCGAATGAACTCGTCTTCCGACCGATAGCTCTTTCCGGCCACTGTGACCGTCCCAGATGCTGCAACAGAATCGAATCCATCACCGAGCGTGTGAGCAAGAGCAAACTCATCGAGCATTTCCCTCAGCGTCTCAATGGTTGCATTTGGGTTTGGACCAGCCAGATATCTTGCAACGGATATTTGCAGTGCTCCAACACCATCCTCAGCACTCGCAATCGTAATGGGATCTGTACGTTTCGCCGCAGAGTCTCTGATGTCTTCCCAACCTGGTGTAGGCTGTATCGAAAAGCCGTCTAAGCACAATCGTTCGGGAGTCATGAGTCACACCAACTCGCGAATCGGTTCACCATGGAAGAGTACCGGGATCGGGCGGCCGGAGAAGTCGGGGAACTCGTGGCGGTGGTTGATGCCGAGGTGGTGGTAGATCGTGGCGAGCAAGTCTTGCGGGTGGAGTGGGCGTTCGGCGGGGTATTCGGCTTTGGAGTTGGTGGCTCCGACGACTTGGCCCATGCGGAGTCCTCCGCCGGCGATCAGCGCGGATTGAGCTTGCGGCCAGTGGTCTCGGCCGAGGCAACCGTTGGCGGAGGTGACCCGCGGAGTGCGGCCGAACTCGCCGACGGCGACGACGAGGATTTTTTCATCGAGGCCGCGCTGGTGAATGTCTTCGATCAAAGCGGAGAGGGCCGGGTCCATGTGCTCGGCACGCCACGTCATCCCTTTGACCATGTCCCAACCGGGCTGCGCGTTGGCGTGATCGTCCCAACTGAAATACAGCGGAGTGCCAAGCTTCGGAGC
>CAZILR010000923.1:0-2521 GCA_964539995.1 uncultured Planctomyces sp. | reverse complement strand
GAAAAACAGCACCGTGGAAACCGACAACCCCGCGAAAGCCTGGTCCGCCGTCCGGTTCGTCGCGATGACGGCCACCGAAACTGTCAGCGGAAGCAACAACAACCAGCGCGCGACCCGCAACAATCGCGTGCGACGAGCGGCTCGTGATTCGTCCCGCTCCGTCAGTTCCGTTTGCCCCGCCAACAGCTCACGCGGCGAGAGCTTTCGCAGGCCACGCAGTCCCCACCAGGCAGATGCGCCGGCCGCTGCCAGCGTCATGGCAAAGCCGATCGCCAGTGTCGGCGCGCGAACCGAGAGGGACAGCATCGTCGTGCCGACCGCTCCGACCCACCACGTCCGCAGGCCGTAGATCAACAAGCCGGCGTAACCGACGGCCGCAGCGATCCCAATGATCGCTCCGATCAGCACGACGGAGAACTGTTCGAGCAGCAACACGCGGCCGATGCGACTCGGCGAGAATCCGATTGCCGACAGCAAACCGATCTCGCTCGCTCGGCGTTCGATGCCCAGTCGGACCAGCAAGCTGATGAGCAGCAAGCCGGAGAGGATCATGAAGAAGCTGAACCCGATGAACAGTCCCGCGAAGTCGGTCGTTCCGCCGGCCGCTCGCAGACCGAACCACTTCACCGGCTGAATCGCGAAGCCCAGCGATTCGAGCTTCAGCGACTTCAACAACTCGCTGGTGAATCGCTGCTGGAGTTCGTCCAACGTCTTCGCATCGGCGGGAGCGGTTGCGTCGCGCGGAGCCAAGCGCAACGAAGTTTGTGAGCCGTAACGGCTCGACCACCATTTGCGTGCGGCGTCGATTTGGAAGAAGGCTTTCGGAGTCGCGCGGTAGTGATCCCAGTAATCCTCATCCCGATCCGTGACCGGCAGCTTCATCGGGAACGGCTGCTTCCAGTCGTTGAAGGTTTCGGCATCGGTGATTCCCGGAACGTGCGGCGTCAGCCCGCGATTGCCGGCCAGCGTTCCGTCGAACGGCAGGACGCCGGCGACCTCGAAGACGAGTTCCTCTTCCGGCAGTTCTCCCTTCGAGCCGACCTTGTGGAACGTCACTCGGATTTTTGGCCGAGGTTTGTCGGCTTCGAAATCGCCGGCCGTGATGCCCAAATCCTGCGCGAGCCAATCGCTCAGCAGCACACTTTTTTCGTTGAGCGTCGTTGATCCAGCGATCGCCTTCACCGATCCGAAAGCGGGAGGCAACGTCGCCGGGTCGGTAACGCCCGCGACGATCGAATACTTGGAAAGTTTGCTCGCATCACCGTCACGGCTGATGAGGTTGGTCAGGTACGCCAACGCGGGCGACGAACTCAGTCCGAGCTTTTCGGCAACGGCTGTCGCTGATTCCGCGACCGGGTCTTCCAAAATCATCCGCTCGCTTTCGAGCGACAGGTAGCCGCGTTCGGCATTTGGCACGACTCGCAGATGAAAGTCGTCCAACGTCACCGCGTCGCGCATCGCGAGCGTGAGACTCTTCGCGGCCTCGACCGCCGATTCCGTTTGCCCGTCGCGCGGCTCGCGAGCCGATACGAACAGCGCGTTGACTCGCGCCGGTTTCGCCTGCGAATTTCGACGCGAGCGTTCGACTTCTTCGAGGCTCAGTTCCTTCTGCAAAGCCGCCAGATTGACGAACGCAACCTTCGGGAACTGCTGGCTCGGCTGCAAATCGAACCGCCCGGCTCCGGCCGAAGCAGGTAAGACAGCCTCGACCTTCAACCGAACTTCCTGCGTCGTCTGCTCCTCTTGGCCACCGAGCAAGCTATCGCGCGGGATCGTCACGGGAATCTCGACCCAAACCGTCACGTCGTCCCCAGCGCGAGTACGCAGTTGCTCGGCCAGTTGCGAATTGAGCACGACTCCGGCGGCGGTCGGTGCGGCGACTCCCGCCGTGCTCAGCAATGACCACAGACGGTCGTCAGTCCCGTACAAGGTCACTCCCGCCGCACGAGTCCGGCTCGTGGTTTCGGACGACTCGACGGAGCCGCGTCGTTCTAAACTGGCTTGAAAGACGAGGCCGGGGGCGGCGGACGAGAACTGCTTCTGAAACTCCGGCTGCTGGCTCAGCGCGACCACCGACGCCTCGCGGAAGAAGCGATGGCTGACCAGCGCATGATCCACACTGCCCAGCCGCGAAAGACTCAGTGACGTCAGGCTGTCGCGCACCGAGTCGCCGACGATCAAGGCTCCGCCAATCACCATCGCCGCCACGACGACACCAATCGCGACAGCGAAATGCGAGCGAGCATGATGACGCAAACTGCGTCGCAGAAATTGTCCGGTCGTGAAGCGTGACATGCCGGAAAGGATAACGGCCATCGGCCAGCGGCTCACGGCACTCGGCCGGACAAGTCAGACCGACACGCGGCGGCGGTACGACTCGCCGAGATGAATCATCAGCTCCAGCGCAAGCAAATCCGCGCGTGCCAAGATGTGTCGCGTGCTGCGATTGCCGAGACCACCGACCAGCGATTCGACACGTTCGAGATGCAAACTCAACGCTTCGCGCGGACCGCAACCAGCC
>CAZILR010000922.1:0-2527 GCA_964539995.1 uncultured Planctomyces sp. | reverse complement strand
GGAACAAGCCGAAGTTCATCGAGCCCATGTTGCACGAGCACATCTCTGGTTGCAGTCGCAGTGGTGCGGCGAGTCGCTGCTCGACCGTCATGTTGTGTCCGCCGCCGGTGGTGATGTTGATGATCGCGTCGGTTCGCTGCTTGATCTGCGGCAGAAATTCCAAAAAGACTTCCGCGTTCGGCGTCGGACAGCCGGTCTGCGGGTCGCGAGCGTGCAGATGCAGAATCGCTGCACCAGCCTCCGCCGCTTCGACCGCGCTGGTCGCGATTTGGTCGGGAGTAATCGGCAAATACGGCGACATCGTCGGTGTGTGAATCGCACCCGTGACCGCGCATGTGATGATGACTTTTCGAGTCGCTGCCATGTCTTTGCTCCGCGTGTCTGGTGAAAGGGCCGCAGATCGTAGCGGACGCAAGCCAAACCGTCCCCGGATCGGCAGGGCGGAGCACGACTGGCGAATTCGTCGGACTGCGAAAAATGTGGGGCTTCCGGGATTTCAGTGGGCTGGTCTGATGTGGAGTTCGCGAATCAATCCGATGTCATTCACACCGCGTTAGTCTTTCATTTTTCGCCGCAGATTTTTCGCCCGTCATCCGCTTCATTTGCGAGAGCAGGCAAAAAATGTGCGGCAGAAAATGTCTTGCTGCGGCAGATTTCGCGACATTCTGAACATCTCTGCAATGCCTCGGAAAACCTTCTTCCAAAACACAGACCGTCTCACCCTGCCATTCCAGACCCAGAAGAGCCAAAAATATTGGTGCGTGCTGGTGCTCCGAAACTCGTGATCCCATCAGCCGGAACACTTCGACCTCGGCTGTCAAACTTTGACGATCACGGAAGCCGATCCGATGTGGCAAGAATTGCGGTGGTCTGTATCGCCCACCGGGATTTCGCAGCCCGCAAGGTCAAACTTCGGTTTGCGGTGGACTTCGACGATCGTGCCGATCGCACCAACGGTTTCCAGCTCAGCGGACGATGCTGGAGTGGTTGCGTCCCGCAATTCAGCTCGCGTCCCAACCGGCAAGGATGCCGACAGTGAGTCGATGCTCGTCCAAACTGACGTCCGCTCGGTGCGATGGCTTTTGTTGTCTCGCGCTGAGCGTGTGTCTGGGTGTTTCGTTGACGCTCGCGGGCTGCACGCACACCGCCTCATCAACGGGTCATGCTTTCGCGACGCAACAACCGGAATCAGACGGAGCGACCGTGTCGGTCTTCGGGACAGTCGGTTGGACCGATACCGGCATCGAGGTCACGGAAGGTGAGCCACTTTCAATCTCGGCAAGCGGCCGAGTGGTCGTGCGACAGTCGGATCGCTGGGGACAGAAGTTCGAGGCGACCGTCAATCCCGAAGGGACGTTTCTCGTCCACGATGGAATCCAGGACCAGAACTTCCCACTGCCGAGCGGCAATCACGGACCGGCTCCCTGCTTTTGCTTGATCGGGCGAATCGGTGATCAGGGCCAACCGTTCTTCGTCGGCAAGTCGAAGAGCTGGCCGGCGTCCGCAAGCGGACGGCTGCAACTCGCAGTCAACGATTTCGATCCCAGCGACAGCGAGGGAGCATTTCACGCGCAAGTCTCGCGGCCGAAGTTGGTGCAGCCGATGAGCTACGAAGAGGTCGTCCCTGCGGCCGACGGCGGTGGATCGCCGTTGCCGAACAGTCAGGCGGTCGTCTTCTACGTCGATGGCCTGCGGCCCGACGTCGTCCGCGAGATGGCGACGATGGGACATCTGCCGAACATCAAGTCGCTGTTCCTCGACAACGGTTGCTGGATGTCGAACTGCTTCACCGCGTTTCCGTCCGACACGATCACCTCGAATGGGACGATGTGGACCGGCTGCTTCTCCGACCGTCACGGCCTGAAGGGACAAGTGCGATTCAGTCGCCAGCGGCTCACGTCGCAATCGTATCTCGATCCGCTCGGTCCGAGTCGCAGCGCGCGGCTGCTGTCACCACAAGGGCTTGATCGCACGCTGGTCGATGGTCAATCGACCGTGCGAAAGTGGATCTACGGCGGCCAGGAAGGAAAGGCGTTCAAGCACTCGCTGACCAGCGACATCGCGCCGCTGTACGAGATTCTGCGAAACGAGGGACGCGATTGGTCAACCGGTGTGTTGCCGATCATGACCGAAACACCGCCGCCGCTTTGGAGCCGCAGCCTCGCTCGAACAGTGCCGCACCTCAACGCCCAGGACGCCTGGAAGTACATCGACGACGCGAACGCCAACTACGCCGTGCGACAGCTCATGCCTCGCGAGCAACCGGTGATGATCGTCTGGCTTCCGGAAACCGACTCTGTCAGCCACAAAGAATGCCGAGGCCAATTCGGTGCGACGCGGCGGACGATCGCTCGCGCCGATCAGCTCATCGGGCAGATCGTCGCCGAGTTCAAAGCTCAGGATCGGTTGCGCTCGACGTACTTCTGTCTCGTCAGCGATCACGGACATCACGGCGGCCGAACCGGGCATCTGTCGCTGTTCGACTTCGCTCACGAGATGTTCTATCGACCACGAGAACTCGACGCCG
>CAZILR010000921.1:0-2541 GCA_964539995.1 uncultured Planctomyces sp. | reverse complement strand
AGACGCTGCGGCGTCTGCGCGTGCGGCATTGGTTGCTCGTGCATGGCACATTTGTCGGAGACGATCCGTTTGGCGTGGCGGCGAAGCTTGAGGAGATGACGGAGTCGGTCGCGCCGATGCTCCGGCCGCTGGTCAAGAAAATGGCGATGGAGTCGTGGGGCCGAGTGCTCCGCGGCATCAATCAACGGCTTGGCGACCGGATGATGGGTGAGACCGGTAGCTATCGCGACGACTATCTCGACGACGCGCGATCGCTGTTGAAAACGGACGAGATCAAAGTCGATCGTTTCGATTGGTCGAGCGGCAACGATCATCTCGCCCGCGCTGAGGCGGCGGTGAGGCTATTCAATCGACTCGCGGACTTGCCGATCGACCCCGCGGCCGAGCGACTGCTGCTGTGGGGACACAGCCACGCCGGCAACGTGTTCGCGCTGCTGACGAACCTGTTGGCGAACGAACGCGAATCGGTCAAAGCGTTCTTTGCTGCCGCTGGTCGCATCGGCGAAGAGCGGACTGATTGGAAGACCGCCGCCGAACGACTGGCCGCCGCGCCCTCGCCGCATCCGTTGGCGAAGGCTTTGTGTCTGGTGACGTTCGGCGCACCGATCCGTTACGGCTGGGATCGAGACGGGTACGCTCGGTTGTTGCACGTCGTGCAGCATCGTCCGGTCAGCGGGCTGGCCGAGTGGCTGGCGAAACCGGCGCTGCCGCAATCGCTCGATGATGTCCTCAAGGCGAAGCACGGCGATTGGGTGCAGTCGTTCGGAGTCGCCGGGACCGATCTGCGGCCGATGGATCGCGAGACGCGCGAGGCTCATCGCGCCTTGGGCGATATCCTCGAAGCCGGCATGACCGAGCCGGAAATCGGACAGAACTCGCTGCTGGAACATTTGCCGGAAGCGGCTCGCGTCCGCGTGCGCGAGAAGCTCAAGGATTTTCTGGTGCTGCTCGAACGCCTGCGCTGCGGCCAGCGAGTTCCTTCTGACGGTGACGCGGCTTGGCTGTTTGACTACGGTGCCGAGGAGACGGAGAAGCTGGGCCACGGGGTTTACACGAAACGGGCGTGGCTGCCGTTTCATGCCACTCGCATCGCCGACTGGCTGATGCGAACGATGGAGTCCTGATGGCCGACGATGTTGATTCCAATTCAGAAGCCGGGACGGGCAAGAGTGCCCATCCTCCGTTTGCTCCGTATTTGTGGATGCTGTGCGGAGCGTTCGCGTTCACGGTGATGAGCACGTTGGCGCACCTCGTGCGCGATCGGTTCGCGTGGCAGACGATTGCGATTGGGCGGTCGAGCGTGCCGTTTCTCGTCACCGGTCTGTCGGCTCTGCTGGCCGGTGGCCAGTTGGTCGTGTTTGGTCCGAAGGCGCTCTGGCTGCGGAGCCTCGCCGGAAGCACCAGTCTGGTCTGCACGTTCTTCGCGCTGACTCGTTTGCCGGTCGCCGATGCGTTGACGCTGACGAACCTGTTTCCGATTTGGGTCGCACTCTTGTCGTGGCCGTTACTGCGTCAGCGTCCCGGAGCGTTCGTCTGGGCCTGCGTGGTGTGCGCGGTCTGTGGAGTCATGCTGATCCTGCAACCGCACTCGCCGGAAGGGAACCTCGCGACGTTGACCGCATTGATCGCCTCATTCACCAGCGCACTGGCCATGATCGGGCTGCATCGAGTTCAAGGGGTCGATACCCGTGCGATCGTGTGGCACTTCAGCGCCGTGTCGCTGATCTTTGCGGGCCTGGCGATGGCCCTCGTCCACAGCCCAATGCCCGTCAAGCCGCAAGCCCCGACGTGGGCGAGCTGGATCGAACTCTTCGGCGTCGGTGTGTCGGCGACCATCGGGCAGTATTGTCTGACGAAGGCCTTCACGCTCGGCGTGCCGTCGCGAGTGGCCGTGGTTGGCCTGTCGCAAGTCGGCTTCGCCCTCGTCTTCGAGGTGCTCCTGGAAGACCGCCACTACGACCGTTCGTCGCTGCTAGGCATGTTGCTGGTGCTCGCCCCAACCGCCATTCTGTTGCTTCGCCGCCATGACTCTGAGCCAGCGTTGCCGATCCAAGACAGTTGAGGTCAATCGGTCGTAGGGTCGGCATCTGCCGACCTTTGTCGAGTTAATCAATGGATCGGCAGTGTCCGCAACCTAGGGCGAGCATTTACCGTCACAGGCTCTATTAAGGAAAGAACTTTTTCAGGCGCAGTCCATCAAACCAATGTTGGTACAACGCGAGCATCCGCATTAACACAGCATGCCGAACCCTGTGCGTTCCTGGCTTCGTCTTAATGTCGCATCCCTCGTCAATCTTCACAAAGCCACCCTTATCGTCGATGAAGCTCGCCCGAAGGATGTCGGTTCCGTCCGCAAGTTCATACCTTTGAAATAACGGATTGGCATCATCGTCGGGCGGTCCTAACTTTTTACTCGGAACTGTGTCGGCATCGCTTCGGTTGAGTTCCATTGGCCAAATCCTGAGATTGCCGATGGAGGAGTGCCATTCCTTCAGAGCCCCATCTACTATGGCGTATTCCGTTACAATTGCGAATTGTACG
>CAZILR010000920.1:0-2542 GCA_964539995.1 uncultured Planctomyces sp. | reverse complement strand
GCAGACGATGCTTGGCCTGACTGCAAATTGTGCTCGCTGCCATGACCACAAGATCGACCCGTTCACACAGCGCGACTACTACTCGCTGCTCGCGTTCTTCCACGGCGTCAAACCTTACGGCGGCGACAATGAAATCCTGCGGTTCATCGGCGATGACGCCGCTCGCGAACGGCAGAAGGCCGCCACGGCGGAGTGGGAAGCGAAGCTCGCTGCCGTGTCGAAACAAATCGCGGCTGTCGAAGAGGGGATCAAAGACAAACTCCCCGGCGGAGAAATCGACGATTTCAAGTTCGATGGCAAGCGCCGCGAGATCCTCCGCAAACAACGAGGCAAGCTGATCTCGAACGAAGACCACGACCGTTACGAGTCGCTGCATCGCGAACGCGGACAACTCGAACGCCAACGGCCACGATCGCTCGAACAAGCTCTGGCGGTCAAAGAAGAAGGCCGGCCACGCGACACGTTCCTCTTGCTGCGAGGCAATCCGCAAGCTCACGGTGATCGTGTCGAACCGGCATTCCCTTCGGTGCTACTCGCGCCGAATGCCAAACCACCGGAGTTGCCCGCGCGTCGTGACGGCTCTGAATCCTCCGGCCGTCGCCGAGTGCTCGCCGATTGGATCGCCTCGCCGACGAACCCGCTGACCGCACGCGTGATGGTCAATCGCGTCTGGCAGTATCACTTTGGACGAGGACTCGTGAAGACGCCCAACGACTTCGGCGTTCGTGGATTGCCACCGACTCATCCTGAGTTGCTCGATCACTTGGCGACTCAGTTCATCCGCAGCGGTTGGTCGGTGAAGGGGATGCACCGGTTGATGATGCTGAGTGCAACGTATCAGCAAGCGTCGGTTTTGGGAGAGGGGACGAGAGGGACGACTAGGACCGAGGGGACTGATCTCTACGTTTCGTTTCCGCGTCGGCGACTCGGGGCCGAAGAGATTCGCGACGCAATCCTGGCGGTGAGCGGCGAGCTTGATCCCACTCCCGCGCAAGAGCATCCATTTCCGACGCCGATCAATTGGGGCTATACGCAGCACGGGCCGTTCAGCGCGGTCTACGACCATAACAAGCGTAGCGTCTATCTGATGACGCAGCGGCTCAAGCGGCATCCGTTCCTCGCTCTGTTTGACGGCGCGGACCCGAATGCCACGACGGCCGAACGCTTGGGAACGACGGTGCCGACTCAGGCGCTGTTCTTCCTCAACGACCCGTTCGTCCACACCAAGGCTGAGAAGTGGGCGGCTTGCCTGCAAGCGGCTACTCCTGACGAAATGCACCGGACCGAATTGGCGTGGCGTCGCGCGTTCGGTCGTTCGCCGACGGAAATCGAACGTGCCGAGGCGACAGAGTTCCTGGCGGCCTATCGTACCGAACTAGCGGCGTCGAAAATGGACAACGTCGAAGTGCGATCGCTCGCCGCATACCTCCGCACGCTGATCGGCAGCAACGAATTCCTGCATGTGGACTGAACGAGAAGCGAGACGAGGAAAAGAAAGGCTTTGGAACACTAATCGCCACTAATCTGCGCTAATCCAGAATGTCTTGAAGCGGATCAGTGAAGATTAGCGTCGATGAGTGTTCCCAGTTCTTCAGGACTTTTTATGAACGAACAAATGACGTTTGATCCGACTCGCCGCGGTGTGCTGCGTTCGCTGATCGGTGGTTCGATGCTGCTGCCGGGGATTGTCTCGCAGTTGCTCGCCGAAGATGCCGCGTCGCTGAATCCGGCTGATCCGCTTGCGCCGAAGCCCACGCATTTCCCACCCAAGGCGAAGCGTGTCATCTTCCTCTTCATGAGTGGTGGCGTTTCGCACGTTGACTCCTGGGATCCAAAACCGAAGCTCTTCGCGGACGCAGGCAAGACCGTCCCGGTCAATGAGTTCCAGGGGCGCAAGGGGGACTACAACATGTTCCTCAAGCGGCCGCAGTGGGAGTTCGCTCCGCACGGCAAGTGCGGTACGGAAGTCAGCTCGCTGTTCCCGCACATGGCCGAATGCGTCGATGACCTGTGCGTGATTCGTTCGATGAAGTCGGACCACACCAACCATTACGAGGCGACGCTCGGCATTCACACTGGATCGTTTACGTTCGCGCGGCCGAGCATCGGTTCGTGGGTCAGCTATGGACTCGGCACGGTGAATCGCAACCTGCCGTCGTTCGTCGTAATCGCGCCGCAGTCGCCGTATGCGGGCGGACAAGTCTGGGGCAGCGACTTCCTGCCGGGTGCGCATCAAGGGACGCTCGTGGTCCCCGGCCCGGAGCCGGTCGCGAACATCCAGCGCCGCGCGGCCAGCAGTCGTTTGCAGGAGTTGGAACTCGGCGCGATGGCCAAGCTGAATCAACGCCATCTCGCGTCGCGTGCCGACGACTCGCTTCTCACCGCACGAATCAAATCGTTCGAGACGGCGTTCGGAATGCAGGCCGAGATGCCCGAAGTGTTCGATCTCTCGAAAGAGAATGACGCCACGCTCAAGCTCTACGGTTTGGAACGAGGCAGCACGAAGGGCTTCGCATGGCAATGTCTCGTCGCCCGTCGACTT
>CAZILR010000919.1:0-2546 GCA_964539995.1 uncultured Planctomyces sp. | reverse complement strand
GGGCTTTTGCACTACTTCGCGAGAGAGACAGAATAGTGCAGAATCCCGCGAGCCACCGACACAAGGTCGGTGGGGTTGGAGGAATCCACATGACTCAACCGCAAGAAATCTTGAAAGCCGCGCTCGGCCTGCCAGAGGACGACCGCTTCCAATTGGTCACTCAGTTGCTTGAGTCATTCCCACACGACAGCTTCGGCGTCTCGCTCGACGATCCCGATCTGCTGGAGGAATTAGATCGCCGATTCGCGGACGCGGAAGGCGCTGTCCCGTTGTCGAAGCTGTGGGACAAGGACTAACACTCGTGGCCGAGCTGCTCTTCCATCGCTTGGCCAAGAAAGAGGTACGATCCGCCGAGTCTTGGTATCGCGCTCGCAACGCAGACGCCGCTACTCGCTTTCGTCTGATGGTAGAACGTACCGCCAATCGCATCGCAGCCGCTCCAGATACCTATCCATTCGTCCGAGGCCAATACCGCCAGTTGCGTGTCACCGGCTTCCCATACGTCTTGATCTACCGAGTCCGGGACGATCAGTCCGTGATGGTCGTTGCCGTCGCCCATACCAGCCGACGTCCCGGCTATTGGCAGCGACGCAAGTGAACTCGCTTCTCTGAACGAAACAGAGTAAGGAACCTGCGACAGCAACGCGCCGTTTTCATAGAACGCCGCAACTGGATGTGGAGTGGCCATGAATGACGCGAAACGCGATGAATCAGTCGGCCAAACTGGCTCGATTGCTCCGAATCTGCATGAGGGCAGTCGCTCGGAATACCTCGCGCAGTTTGTGTTCTCGTCATTTGGCACGGCCATCCCTGTCCCGCACCAAGAAGACTCAGGGATCGATCTCTATTGCACTCTGCTGGAACGAGTTGGACAGCGGGCTTGGCCGCGTGCGTACTACTCTGTGCAAGTGAAGAGCACGATGACACCGTGGGTCTTCGACAGCCCAGAGTCCGTACGATGGCTCATCGAGCATCCGTTCCCGATTTTTCTCTGCGTCGTGCAAAAACGCGAAGCCAGAATCCTCATCTATCACACCACACCTCGTTTTGCCGCGTGGGCATTGCCGACTCATCCGAACCGACTCGAACTGATTCTGGGGGTTGAGACGAAGGCAGAAACAGTTGACTGGGGGAAGGGCAACACGTTCAACCTCCGGGCACCGATCCTGAATTTTACGGTCGAGGAAGTGCTCGATCCTGATTTTCGAGCTCATGTAATCGAAGTGCTCAAATTCTGGATTGAGTATGACGCAGAAAATTTGGTCCGCATCAAAAGCGGTATCCATGAATTCAGGGTGCCTGCCAATTACGAGACAAACACAACGAAGTTCACGGCCTGGACCGGTCAGGGTGGCTATTTCCGAGAGGAGTCGCTTCTGCTGGCGCAGAACCGCCTCAAAGAGCTTCTCGGGCATATCGCAACGCATTACTACCGCCAGAAGGACATGGTGAGCGCAACGATCTATGCGATGGTACTGCGGCAATTGTCCCCGATGGGATACTCAGGCCCTTTCGATCCGCACGACACGCATCTTCATATGGAATTGAATAAACTACTTGGGACGGAATCTTCGGGATATGTATTCGAGGCTTGCGATTCGTTGCTCAAGATGGTGAAGGATGAACTCGCACGGCACGGGATCACCGAGCAGCAATTGTCATTAGCGGAACCGAAAGAACCTCCAACACCGACAAGCTAGTCCTCGTCGAGGAGACCCGCGCCGAACGCAGCGATAAGATCTGCCCATGCACCTCCAACCTTGGAACGTCGTTTTCCTGATCGGCTTCGTGGCCTACATGGGTATTCGCGCCATGTTCGAGCGGCGCACGCGAGGCACGGCGAAGACCGTTCGCCGAATTGATCTGTGCGAGCGAATCCTGCTGGGCCTGGTTATCTCGACGAGCCTGCTGCTGCCGGCGCTGTATCTGTTCACGCCGCTGCTGTCGTTTGCGGACTATCGACTGCCGGAGTTCGCTCCGTGGTGCGGCGTCGTATTGATGGGATTGGCGATCTGGCTGTTTTGGAAGTCTCATGCGGACCTTGGATTGAACTGGTCGGTCACGTTGGAACTGCGAGAAGGCCATCAATTGGTCACACGCGGTGTTTTCCAGTCGATCCGCCATCCGATGTATGCCTCGACTTGGCTGTTTTGTCTTGCGCAGGGCTTGCTGCTGGAAAACTGGCTGGCCGGCTGGTCCGTGCTCGTGGCGTTCGCGGCACTGTATTTCGTGCGCACGCCTCGCGAAGAACAGATAATGTGCGAGGCGTTCGGCGACGAGTACCGTGAATACATGCGGCAGACCGGACGGTTGGTCCCAAGGCTTTCTGCTCGCAAGCGAATCCCGCCGGCCGAAATGTAGCCTTCATCGCTCCGCGTGAAGTCAGCGCTCCGCGTGAAGTCAGCGCTCCGCGTGAAGTCAGCCGAGTGCGCGATCGACGCGAGTTATCTGATGGAGGTGATTTGCGCGATCGGCTTTCCTCACGCGGAGCGGTGAGGGCTACTTTGGAAGACGGCTACTTTGGCAGCAAGAACGCCAGCAGATCG
>CAZILR010000918.1:0-2552 GCA_964539995.1 uncultured Planctomyces sp. | reverse complement strand
GGATTCCGGTTCGAACGGTCAAGTATGTCAACGAGACGGTCACTCAAAAGGTGCCAGTCCAAACCTGTCGTTGGGTCAAGGAGGAACACGTTCGCAGCGTCCCTTGCACGACGTACAAGACCGTTGAAGAGACAAAGACCTGTCAGATTCCGTATCAGGTCTGCAAGCAAGTGCCATACACGGTGACTCAGCGAGTTGCTCGTTGCGTGGCTCGCCAAGAGCCAGTCACCTACACGCGCATGGTGGCTCGTTGTGTGCCGAAGCAAGTGGCCTACGAAGTCTGCCAGATGGTCCCCACGACGGTCTGCAATCCGACCCCGACCGGTTGCAACTCGTGCGGAGTGTCCGCTCCGGCCGGTGACGCTCAAGAGCACAAAGTCTTGAAACCGGAAGCCGAACCGCAGCCAGCGCAGCCGCCGAAGGAAGAAGAGCCGAAGACGGACGCTCCCAAGCCAGCCGACGATGGCGCTCCGAAGGCATAACGCCTCGCGAATCAATCCCGTCAGATAATAGGCCGTTCGAGTGACTTCGCTCGAACGGCTTTTTGCTTTTTCGTACGGCGATGAAATGACGCTCCGCACTCCGGAAAATGTGGATTGCGTGAACGTAGTCGCCTCGTTCCACGAGGCGGAGCAACTGCAAGAAAGAGTCACGAAGTCACGTCTGACGTTGATCGTCGTTCGCCACAGCTCCGCCTCGCGGAGCGAGACGGCTACGTTCGCATGCTCGTCGCCGCTTTGAACGCGGTTTACCATCGCGGCCAAGGAGCCTTTTCATGACCGCGCGCATTGTTCAAATCACCGACCTGCATCTCATGGCCGACCCGCGTGCTGAGTTGAAAGGCGTCTGCACGCGAGAGACGTTGCAAGCGGTGCTCGACGTCTTGCGGCGCGACTTCAGCTCGGCCAAGCGACTGATCGTCACCGGAGATTTGGCTCACGATGAACTGCGTGAGACGTACGTCGCTCTCCGTGAGATGCTCGGCGATTGGCTGCCGAAGTTGCGATTGCTTCCCGGCAATCACGAGAACCGAGACTTCATGCGGCAAGTCTTCGGCGATCAAGTGACCGTGGTGGACGATCGCAACGTCTTTGCGGACACGATCGGAGGCTGGCGGTTGATCGGACTCGATTCGCAACTCGTCGGCGAGGTTCGCGGTCAAATGGGTGAGTCTCAGCGAGACTGGCTCGCACGCGAGTTGACGGCCGAGCCGCTCCGACCGACGGCGATCTTTTTGCATCACCCGCCGTTGAATGTCGGCACCGGATGGCTCGACGAGATTCGACTCGAAGATGCTGCCCGCTTGCTCGATTTACTATCGCAACATCGGCAAGTGAAGTTCGTCTGTTGCGGGCACATCCATCACGAGATGACGGTCGTGCAAGCAAACACACTCATGCTGACAACCCCTTCGACGTGTGTGCAGTTTCTCCCGGAGACCGACAAGCTGATCCCCGATTCCGTTCCGCCCGGGTTCCGCATTTTCGACTTGGAGCCGGATGGCTCGTTCCGCACGCGCGTCGTGCGTGTGCCGATACTCCCATGACGTTTGGTCCGGATGTCGTCAGGGTCGCCGCCCAGTCGCCCGTGCAACATCTGCCTCTGCTGGAGCGTGCCCGCTCGGCTTGTTAGCCTTGTTGGCGTCGAGTTTCCTCTCACCTCTCGTCCCAGGAGACATGTCATGGTCGCGACTGCCGAAGCCAAATTTGCTGCTCCCAAAATTCGTCAAACCAACATGCTGATCAATGGCAAGTGGGTCGAGTCCCGTAGCGGCAAGCGGTTCAAAACGATCAATCCAGTCAACGAACAGGTCATCGCCGAAGTTGCCGAGGGGGATGCCGCCGACGTCGATGCTGCTGTGAAGGCCGCGCGAGCCGCATTTGATTCTGGGCCGTGGTCAAAGATGGACGCTCGCGATCGAGGCCGCTTGATGAACAAGCTCGCCGATTTGATGGAGGCGAATCTCGATGAGCTTGCTGCGCTGGAAACGCTCGACAACGGCAAACCGATTGCCGATGCACGCGCCGCCGACTTGCCGCTATCCATCGACTGCATCCGCTACTACGCCGGCTGGGCCGACAAGCTCACCGGGGACACGATTCCGATTCGTGGCAACTATTTTTGCTACACGCGCCGCGAGCCGGTCGGTGTCGCAGGGCAAATCATTCCGTGGAATTTTCCACTGCTGATGGCGGCGTGGAAGTGGGGACCGGCTCTGGCCGCTGGCTGCACAATCGTGATGAAGCCGGCCGAACGAACGCCGCTCACCTGCTTGCGGCTGGCCGAACTGGTTCAAGAGGCGGGCTTCCCCGATGGCGTGATCAACGTCGTGCCGGGTTACGGAGCGACCGGAGCCGCGCTCGTGAAGCATCCGGGCGTGGACAAGATCGCCTTCACCGGCCACTACGAGACCGCTCAGAAGATCATGGTCGATGCCGCCGGCACGCTGAAGCGGCTGACGTTTGAACTCGGCGGCAAAAGCCCGAACGTGGTCTTCGCCGACGCCGACCTCGACGCTGCTGTCGCCGGGGCCGAGTTCGGTTTGTTCTTCA
>CAZILR010000917.1:0-2561 GCA_964539995.1 uncultured Planctomyces sp. | reverse complement strand
TTCATGGGCAAGCTGTTGGGACTGCCGATGGGCTGTGATGTCTGCTACACGAATCATGCGGACGCGGATCAGAACTCGGCGGACAATCTGCTGATGCTGCTGACGGCGGCGGGCTGCAACTATTTCATGGGCGTCCCCTGCTCGGACGACGTGATGTTGAACTACCAATCGACCAGTTATCACGACGCGGCGGCGATGCGCCGGCTGTTCGGTTTGCGGCCGGCTCCGGAGTTTGAAGCCTGGTTGCAAGCGACCGGTGTCTTTGACGGCTCGCAGTTGGCGATCGCCGGTGACGAACCGCGACGACGATTGATCGGACAATTGGATCGCGTCTTTTCGTAATCGAGGATCATCATGCGGATCGCGTTCGACTGCGAACAATGCGGCACGAATTACAAAGTGGACGAATCGCGCGCCGGGCAATCCGCCAAGTGTCGTCACTGTGGAGCGACGATTCGCGTACCGGTACCCCCTCCGCCAGCGGAGACTTCGGAATCAGGTTCGCCGATTCTGCGACACGCCGAGCGGACGAAGCCGTTCGAGTTTGCGATTGGTGACGGCGAACACATCGAAGCCATCGTTGAGCACATCGAGCAACACATCGGCGAGGTCTCGATGGTCTTTCACGAGATCGTCTCGGACCTCGTCCACATCGACGTGCATCATGTGTTGCCTGGTGAAGATCGTGACTTCCACACGCTCATCACGACGGGCATGAGCGGAAAACCGATGACCGTCCCCGAAGGTGCTGAAGAGTTTCGGTTCGCGGAATTGGTTCTATGCCTGCCACCAGATTGGAAACTGACTCGCGAGGACTTCGCCGACGAAGCCAACTACTGGCCGATCCGGCTGATGAAAGAGCTGGCCCGGCTACCGCACGAATACGAAACATGGCTTGGTCCCGGTCACTCGATGCCCAACGGGGAGGACTTGCAACCGTATGCGAAGAACACGCGGTTTTGCTGTGCGGTCATCGTGCCGGTGCTCGCGTTCAGCAAGGAGTTCCGAAGGCTCGAACTGCCGGACGGGCGAGTCGTCAATTTTTATGC
Organism: uncultured Planctomyces sp.; assembly: GCA_964539995.1. Classification (GTDB taxonomy): domain Bacteria; phylum Planctomycetota; class Planctomycetia; order Planctomycetales; family Planctomycetaceae; genus SXKJ01. Next base: position 1,512 of record CAZILR010000917.1, on the reverse strand, counting down.
CATGTGGCCGCTGCTGGCCGATGAAACCGAGTTCAAACTGAAGCACGGCTACGAAGAGTTGATGCATCGGCTGTTCGATCACAATGTGACCGAAGTGATCGACGTTCATCGTCGCAGCGCGGTCGCTCGCCGCCGCTGGTGGCCGTTCGGCAAGTAGCGGCTACCGATCCTGCGAACGCTCGCGGGCCAATTGACGAGCGATGTAGGAACTCGGCTCTTGGCCGCCGTCGCCGCAGGCACAGGGCCACTTGCCCTCATCCAATCGTTCCTTCCATTTGCCGGTGCCGGTTCTGCATTCGCCGTTCTCGATGGCTTTCAAGGCTTCTTTAATCGTCTTTTCATCCTTGATGCTGGGGTTCTTGAGTTCCTTGGCGAGCGCCTTGCCGTAGTGGTTGCGTTTCTTTTTGTCATCGCTGCCTGTGGCATGACAGAGGTTGCAATTGGTCTTGTTGGCCTTGGCGACGTCGGGATACGTCGAATCAAACACCTTCTTGTAATTGGGACGTGCCTCGACGCGAGCACAAAGGCTCGCAAGCACCAAAGCTCCAATGACCAGCGTGGCCGCCGAATAGCGTTCGTGGAATCGCGAGATCATGGTTCACTCCTTGTATGAGTTCGGAGCAGATGACGGCTATCGAATGCAATTCAACTGCCGAGCGATGTACGAGCCGTCGTCGAGATCTTTGCAGTCGCAGGGAGAGAAGCCCTTTTCGAGCCGCTCACTCCATTCGCCCGATTTGCATTTCTTCTTCGCAACCGCCTTGATTGCGGCGACGATCTTTTCGTCGTCTTTGACATTCTTCTCGCCCAACTCTTTGGCGAGAGCTTTGCCGAAGTGGTTCAGACGTTTCTTGTCGTCGCTCCCCGCGACATGGCAAACATTGCAGTTGGTCTTGTTGTTTTTCGCGATGTCTTTGAAGACGGTGTCAAAGCACTTCTTGTAGTTTGGCCGAGCATCTCCGGGGCGTTCCGAGGCCACGAGAAACACAACCGCCAGCGAACAGACCAGACACAACGGACGAAACACAAAGCGTGTCGGCATGATTGGCTCCTTGAAATTCAAAGTCAGAACCAGGAGGCGGGCGAGAGTTTATCCCAGGCGTTCTGCGATCAGCAACGGGGACTCGGTTGGCTCGTCGCCGATGGTGATTGCCGCTCGCAAGCGTGAGGCAACTTCGTCGAACTTGGCGGGCGGCGCGAAGACTCGGACGAGCGGTTGACCGGAGGAAACCTCGTCGCCGATGCGGACCAGCATTTCGAGGCCGACGCTGTGGTCGAGCGGGTCGGCGAGTTGCCGTCGGCCTCCGCCGAGGTCGATGATGATCCAACCGAGTTCCTCCGTGTTGATGGATTCGACAACCCCGGAACGCTCGCCTCGCAAGTCGTGAGCCGGCGCGATCGGTCGCGGCGTGTCGAGCCGTCCGCCTTGGGCCGCGACCATTTCCTCGAAGCGTTCGAGGGCGCGACCGGAGTCGAGTTCACGGAGCAATCGTGATCGCGCCGCGGTGCGTG